>CAMZGI010000156.1 GCA_947306305.1 uncultured Fibrobacter sp. | reverse complement strand
TTGTAAATGCGGCTCTCCAAAATTACAGGTTTGTCTTCTTCGCGAATTTCAGCAGCAAAGGTATATTCAATCATTTAGACTCCGTCGTATCGGCAGCGAGCGAATCAACCAAAAGCGTATCAGGGGCTACCGTTGCCGACTTCCAGATATTAAACAAACTATCTACGGATATTCCGTCTTCTCGATCTTGCACAAGAACATTTGTCACAAGGTCATAAGCTATCCAATCTTTTTTAGATGAAGGTCCGCAAGCCATTTCACTTTCGTCAGGTTCCAGAAGTTCACGGATAAAATTAACTTCGCTACCCAAGAAAAAGTTGTAATAGGTATAACGGTTCATCGTTCCGCATTCAGGAATTTCTTCGACGTAGTAAGTGCTCGTATGCCAAATCGTATCAGGGCGGGTTTGCACCTTGCCAAGAGCCGTAGAATCATATACCCATTTAGATTCCAAGCAATAAACAGAATCCTCCGACGCGCAGGAATAACGCACCGGCACAAGCACAGTATCGTTAACGTTCCAAGAGTCTGGATAAAGCGTATCAGCCACGACAGAATCGCACATATCTACACGCATCGTACATTTTGCACGGAGCGTCCGCCAATAAAACTTCTGCGGAGTGAGCGAATCCAGCACTCGCAAAATCGAGGGAGAATCCTTTGTACGCAGCGGCAAAGCCGTGACATCGTTAAAGGAAGAATCGATATAAATCTTGAACGTGTCCAGAACAAACTTTCCGCGGCGAAGCATGATGGAATCCAAAATGGAATCAGCATCGTTCTTGACCACAGCCTTTGTAATTTCAGACGGGATTACATCGCCGAGCATCAACTTGAAAACCGTATCGGGGCGGTACATCGGAGACGGGCAATCTTCCGTATTCACCTTGATATTCACCTCTGGCGAAATCACGAAAAGCGAATCTTCGGAACCGTAATGCATATTGATGGATTTCAGCGAGCAATCCGAAAACGACCAAATTTTAGAAAGCGTAATGTAAAGCGTGTCCGAAACCAAGTGGATTAATTTGCCCGAATCCAAAGTCGCAGCGAGGAAAAATCCCGAACCTTCTACCGATTCGCCGTTCGGCATCACCGAAAGCGGGCCATCGCCATCTTGCGTGCACGAAGCAAAAAATCCCGTCAGGGAAAAAAGCAAAAAAATCGTACAAGATAACGCAGCTAAAGAACGCTTCATTCAAGACTCACTCAAAAAGGCAAATGCTTTTTGAATATAGCAATTTGAGCGGAATCCACAGGATGCGTCGATTTGTAGAAATCCTTCCAACGCACAAACAAGCCGTTTTGACGCACCGTCAAGAAGAACGAGGAACTGTCCTGCGGCGACAAGCGGCCCACCGCATCTTTCACAGTAATTTCTCTCCCGACTACAGGAGCCATTTTCCATGAGCCAATCCCGAACATGCGCGACGTAATCCCGTTGCCGTGGCTGATTTCGACAAACATGCCCAAAGAATCACGACCCGCTTCGAGCACAATGCCAGGAAGAATCGGATAAATCGGAGCTTCGCCAAGACCCGTAAACACGTCTGCAGAAATCAACGTTTCTAGGCCTTCAAAGTCAAAGTTGTCCATAATCGATAGTGCCGACCAGCCCAGCGGAACATGAGGGCACGGGCCAGGGAACAAACATCCCGTCTTGCTCGAAATCCAAACTCTAGACGAGTCTTCGCGAGTCATGTGCAAAAACACATTGCGAGTCGAATCTTCTAGAACCACGAGGAGGGCTTCGCCAAAATCTTTCTTTGTCGCCACCCAGTGAATTTTAGCGCCATCCGATGCTAGGCCTTTAATGTAACGCAAAAACGCGTTCGGGAGTTCAAGCGAATCGTTCACAATCCACGAGCACTGCGCATAATCGTCTTTAAGTTCAAACGGAGTCCCGTCATACGACGTACACCCTTCAATCCATTCTTCAACCGCTGGCGGAGGGGGTTCCTCGTTTCCGGGCAACGGCAGCATATCGACCAGCATGCGGAACCAGCCGTTCGTATAGGCAATCACAATCAAAGTAAAAAAGAAAATTATCCGCAAGAGCGGGAATTGGTTTTGATCCCGTTTACGTTTCTTTTTTCGCTGAAATTCCGAAAATTCTACGGGCATAAGCCTTTGCAAGCTATAACATAAAATAAGAGAGGCAAAAGCACAGCAATCAAGATGAACACAATCACGACTACCCCAGAGCAGCCGTTCGACGAAGGCTCATCTTCAAGCGGATTCTTATCCAAAATCTTCGGTTTTGAAATTGGAGCAGCCGGTGCTTGCGGTTCCAATTCACGAGGTTTCGTTTCGCTCACGCCTGTTTCGTGCGACTCAGATTCGTCTGGTTCAGATTCAACCAACGCATCGGAATCATCCAGCACAATATCGGGTTCGCTAGAAACCTCTTCTGACGGAGCCGCGGAAACTTCAGCCGCTGGTGACGAAGAAGCAACCATGCTTTCTTCGCTCGAATAGATTTGAATGTACTGATCGAGTCCCACCTTTTTAAGGCTGTTCACCAAGGATTCCTTATCGGCGATGACAGCAAACGTGCCGCCTTTGCTCGACAGTTCCTGCTGGAGTTGCATAAAGGCATTGTAAGCATCGCTATAGACAAATTCAATGCCCGTCAAATCCACGCCAACAAACTTCGCCTCGGCGTTCGCTTCGACAACAGAACGAAAACCGGACTTGAACGTTTCGGCATCAAAAGCCCCAATCGGATTGAGAGGTGCCTTGAGCACTATAAACTGACCAACATTCTTTGTATCTACTTGCTTCATGAAATGAAATATAAGCTAATGTCTAGGCAAAGTGACTCATAAAATACAGTTTTTTTCAAAGCTCTATTCCAAAATTTCGTCATCCGTTTCGATAATCGGAGCAGGGGGCACTCGGTTATCGGCAGGCTTTGCAGGAGCCGACGTAGGCGTAGCCGATGCAGGAGCCGAAGGCTCTGGCACAACGGTCGAAGCAGGAGTTGCAGGCTTAGCCTGTTCAGACGCCGCAGGAGATGCGTCTTGAACCGGAGCAGGGCGTTCTTGGATAGTTTCTACCGGAGATTCTTCTACGAACTCTTCAGGCAAAAATTCCTCTTCCGTCACAAGCTTTTTCGAAGCCGCCGTCTTGCTCAAATGTCCGCCTTCACGCGGCTTATGCCCAAACAGATACGGGCTAAAGCTCACGCTCACGCGATGCACAGGAGAAAACACAGGATGCGATTCAAACGCGTAATCCACGACCAAGAAATTTGCAATCGTAAGACCAGCACCCGCCGTTACGCTCTTGAACGTCGTAAAGCTGCTGAGGCCCACTCGCAACTTGAGGCCAAAGTCAAACGCAAATTCGATACCACCACGACCGCCAGACAGCCAATCCAGAGGATCTTCCCAAAGGCGTTCGCCACCCTTGGTGTCGGTATCAAAGTCCAAGTCACGGGAATCATGATGGAAAAATCCCGCGCTCTGCCAATAGAAATTGAACTTGCCATAGAGGTATTCCACCGGCAAGCCGTAGCTTAAAGCGAGGTAAAATTCAGGTGCCGAGTATTCGAACTCGCCAGATTCCCAAGTCGCAGCCGACGAAGTCCAGCCTTTCAAAAGGCCCGCTACGTAAAAATCGTCCTTAATTTGGTAACGTGCGCTAGCATCGCCGCGGAAACCCCAGCCGCTCTGGTCCATATCGCGGTAAAGCACGTGGAACGCAAGACCCAAGTCCAAGCGGTCAAAAATGCGACGACCCCAAGCCACAGAAAACACCCAGTCCGCAATAGAAAGCGTGTTGTAATCCGAGCCTTCCGGGAGCGGTTCGCCATCCTTAATATAAGGAATATCGTCCGCGCCAAACCTGGAGAAAGCCACCCCAAGGCCTTGGTTGTTAAAAAGCGGAATGACCATCGACGCGTAATCGTACTTGGTATCTTCGTAATAAGCCGTATGCGAGAACGATGCCCACATATACTTAGCCTGCGATAGCTGATACGCATTAGTCGAAAGACCTAAATAATCGCCCTCCATGGCAAGAGTCGCAGAACCCAAGGCAGCAGCCCTAGCACCCGGCTCAATATCAAGAGTCGCGTTCGCCCCTACCACACGGTCGGCAGCATAAGCCGCAGACGCTAACGCAGAGGCAAGGAAAAGTATCCGTAAAGAATTAAATTTTTTCAAAAAAGACATTTGGTGAGAACTAAGATAGATTATTTTTCAAGCAGAAAACAGTAAAAGACGATGCTTTTAGACGAATACATCCAAAATTTTTTGATATATCTGCAAACGCAACGCAGGTATTCCGAAAGAACCATAGACACGTACCGAAAATCAATGGAAAAATACCGTTTTTCGCTAGAAGATAACGCTAGCGCGGGTTTGGAATCGTTCACCGAAGCAAGCATCAAAAAATTCGTCTGGGACTTGAAAATCAAGCAAAAGCTCGCCCCCACCAGCATCTGCGAACACCTCGCCGCCCTCAAGAGTTTTGGCAAATACCTTGTGCGTTCCAAGATTCTCGACAAGAATCCCGCCGAAGCAGTTCCCATGCCTAAACGCCCCAAACGGCTCGTTGCATTCCTCTCGCAAAAAGACCTTTCCGAAGAAAAATTCCCGGAATTGCACGAAAATCCAACGCTCCAGCAAATCCGTGCTCGATTTCTGCTGGAACTCATTTACGGATCGGGGCTGCGCATTTCGGAATGCCAAAGCCTCCACTGGAACCAATTACGAATAAAAGAACGGCTAGTCCGCGTCATCGGCAAGGGGAGCAAAGAACGCATTGTCCCCATCACGGACACGCTGATTTCTTGGCTTGAAAAATTCAAAGCAGCGGAAATTGAAGCAGGTCACACCCCCACCGAAACTAGCTATGTGTTCTTGAGCGACGACGGAAAGCCTTACGGCATCCGCACGCTCCGCAACGACATTCACGATTTGCTCCGCGAAATTGGCTGGGAAGGGAAAGCGAGCCCGCACGTGCTGCGCCACAGTTTTGCAACGCACCTCCTCGAAAACGGTGCCGAAATCATGAGCGTCAAAGAAATGCTCGGACACTCGAACATCTCCACCACGCAAATCTACACGCACGTAAACGCCGAACGCCTCAAAGCCGCATTCAAGAAAACGCACCCGCGAGCGTAGCGCGACGCGTAGTTACTAGTTACTAGAACTTAGTTGGCAGAACTTAGAGCTTAGAGGCTTAGAATCGCAACTATATCGGGAACAGGGGGTAGTGTTCTCTGGTGTAGCTACGCGAGAATGCGTTAAAATGCCACCATTCGCTGGGGAGCATCACCCAGCCCGCACGTTTCATAATCTTGCGGAGCAAGTTGCGGTTATTGATTTGCTGTTGCGTGAGCCGCCCCGATTTAAGAGCGTCGGCTTCGCCGACAATCCCTGCACAGCGTTCGAACGAATCGAAATCAGCCCCCATATCTAGCGGAACACCAAGGCTATCGACAAGTCCCAAGTCCAACGCAAGCCCGTAATTGTGGAGTCCGCCCGTCTTTCCAGACGACACAAAATGGCTATAAGGCGTTCCTGCAACCGACTGCTTGAGAACCGCCTGAGCATACATCGGACGGGCGGCATCATAAATCACCAATGAATATCCCGGCAGCTCTTTTGCAATAATTGCCAAAGCACGTTTGAGTTTTGGCAAGCCGTCTTTATGAATAAACGCTCGCTGGATTCCGCAATACATGTCGTGCCCGGTCACGTTGTTGAAAGTCGCATAACGCAAGTCCATACGAATCCCTTCCATGTCCGTTATTTCGACGAGTTTGGAATTGTGCGAAGCATACTCAATCCACTTTTCCGCCGCCTCGCAATACCGCAATGGCGTTTCGGGTTTTGGCGGAATAAAGAGCGAATCCGTCTTGTGCGCAAACGAAGAAACTGCCAGGACAGTTATCAACAGAAATAAAACTATAGATTGCTTCGTCACTTCATTCCTCGCAATGACCCCGGAACAAGCCCGGGGCAGGCTCAGGGAACCGAGAGATGCAGAAAGACACTAACCACAGCCTACTTATTACTGCGGCGAAGCC
>CAMZGI010000155.1 GCA_947306305.1 uncultured Fibrobacter sp. | reverse complement strand
CAATAAACGACTTTCCACCTTTAAAACTATCTCCGAAATTATACCAGTAACCGGCTGCATATTTATCGTCAGGATCAAGCCCCGTTTTCACAGGAACATATTCATCCGTGCCTTTCCACATGCAAGCAGCCGTATTTTTCGGCTTTTTGGCACTGCTTGAGGAATTTGCGGTCACGCTACTCGAGGATGCAGCAACATTTTGGCTACTGCTAGAAACAGCACCCGCAGCAATCGAAGAGCTGCTTTCGTGTGTCACGACCGAAGTTCCGCTAGACTCCGGTGAATTAACGGGAACGCCCGACGGGTTGTCATCGGAACAGCCGACAACGCCAAACAAAAAGGCGGATGCGGCAAGGCTCAAAAGTTTATAAAACATGTTTTTCCTCCATTTTTTTGATTCTATCAGGTACTGCCCCCCCCCTAGGATAACTGGGGTCTATCAGCGTTTCTGGATAGGGCAAGCTCCTTCGGGGGCATATTTTCCGATGCCAACGATATTAAACCAAGTTTTTTCACCCAAGACATTGCTCTTAATTTCAAACTGGACCCTACCAACAGCAGATGCCATATTCGGATATTGCGGCGCAAAATCATTCCATGCAAAACATTTTTCTACAAGTTTTTCGGTTTTGGGAAGCGACACCTTTGGCAATTCTCCATTAACGGCGTCCTTCACAAGAATATTCAATTCCGCATCTTTTTCAGAATAATATGTTATACACAATCCACCCCAATCTTGGATATCGGCATACCGAAAATCCCAATTGCAGGTATCATTTTTGCATACTTTCTCATAGCCGATTAAAGAAAAGAAAACTCCTAGGGTATCATAATCACCTTTTTTCGGATAGAAATTAGCCTGTCCACAAAAGCCTTCACAATAAAAAACAACCGCTTCAAGATTAGTAAGGCTATATTCAATACTTAATTCAACAGGATACAAAATAGTAGACTCACCATCATTAAGGAATATTGACAGCAAACCCGCATAATCCGGATCTAAGTCAGAAAAACCTGTATTCACGTAAATACCATATTCCAGTCCATTCCATAAACACGTCGGTGATTCATCATCAGGCATTCCATAACCATACTCTCTAGAATCGATAGGCTTATTTATTTGCGTTTGCCTAGAATCGTACTTGGTAATTCTTTTTATTCCTTTGTCAGCATTAGGATTGTCCGAATCAACAATCAAAGATTGCAAATTTTTGGCCGCTTCTTCGCCAGAATAAACTTTGCTGACATAAGCCGAATATTTTGGGTCCCAGCCCGACAACCTTGAAGTAAAATCTTTCCACTGGACACAACGCGTCACAACTAAATCAGGCACAACCAATCGCCTAAATGTCGGAGCGCACCCATGAGCGCGGCACCCATCCGTAGCGAAAGCAACTGAAGGATAAACGTCAAATTCGGATACGTAAAAAGAATCAAGAATATCGACAGGAACTTTAAGATAAACAGAGAATGGGTAGTTCACATCATAGGTCAAGCAAAAGCCATCCCAATCAGAGACATCTGCTGTTTCGCCATTCTCGGCAACATCGAACGATAGAAACGAACCCGACCGCGTTTTGCCGAGGAATTCAATCTCATTTGCACTACTTGACGAAACCGCAGCATCACCATTGACGTTCGAATAATTCGCAACGTCAACACTACTGGAAGAGAGGATTGCGTCTTGACCGCTGCTCGCCACAATATCGCCGTTTCCCGGCCCTGCAATCGAAGAACTGCTTTCGTGTGTCACGACCGAAGTTCCGCTAGACTCCGGTGAATTAACGGGAACGCCCGACGGGTTGTCATCGGAACAGCCGACAACGCCAAACAAAAAGGCGGATGCGGCAAGGCTCAAAAGTTTTTTAATCACGTATTCCTCCCTTTGAGAATGCCATAGTTTCGTCAGCAGCACTCCCAAAGATTTAATTTAAATTATTTTTTCGGAAAAAAGAAGAATACGTTATATAAAATTTATCGCCCAGAGACAAAATTCTCTTGAACGGAGCATTCCGGGTTTTGCAACTGCTGGAACTTGCCCACTCCCATAATATTAAAGCGGCTTTGAGAATCTTTTTGACCGTTCCAAATAAACAAGAGCGAAGCCAACTGGCTCGGACCGCCATTCGCACCCGCTTTAGAAGCGAACTCGCTCCATTCGACACATTTCGTCACGACATCGACACTTTTCGGTAGAGTTGCCTTGGGCATATCCGGGATACGATCGACATAAACTTGTTCGCCATTGCTCATCACAATATTAAAATCGGTTTCGGAGGCATAAGTCACGCACACGCCACCCCATGCCGAAGCATCCCCAACAGCCAAAGCCGAATTACTCTTCGATGTCTGACCGACAATATCAAACCCGATTCCGGCAAATCCGTCCGATTCAAAATTCAATACCGAGCAAACACCGAGGCAGTATTCCACAATCGGATTCATGTCATCACTTGAATATTCTGTTCCCAAAGATACAGGCCAAATAAACCGCGATTGTTCAGATTCGTTCAGATCATCGACACTAAACCAATACCCCTGAGTTTCCGTGTCGTTGTCCAATCCCGTATTAACTTGAACTTCACCATCGGGACCAAACCACAAGTTATCGACTTCGGCAAACAAGCAAACATCGTCAAAACTTTTATTCCCGTTCATGCTTCGGGAACTGCTGCTCAAAGCGCTGGAACTCGATTCTGGTTTGGAACTGGAGCTTCTATTTTGTTGCGACTGAACATCCTTGTAAGAGCCAAGTCCCTTGATATTGAACCGTCCCTTCTGTTTTGATTTGCCCATGAATTCAAAAAGAACCGCACCAAGCTTTTTCGCCGCATCTTCGCCCGACATGTTGTTCAAACGATCTTGTCTGAAGTTTTCCCATTTAGCGCAACGCGTATTGGACTTGGATTCCTTGGGGAATTCTGCAAAAGGCATATTCTCTTCATCGGAGGCTTCCTTGCCAAGGCTAAATTTCAGACGCATGTCGAATTCAGATTCGTAAGTCACGCACAAGCCGTTCCACGACGACGCATCCACGGTAGATTCGTCCTTGCTGAGCGAGAATCCCACACCGGCACTCAACATGGGCTTCGAAGATTCCTCGAATTCGACCGTTCCGCAAAGACCGCCGCACGCATCCACGATAGCGTTCATCGAGCTGTCCTTTCCATCGCCAAGCGGAGCAGGGAACGTAATTGCAGCCGAAGATTCGCCCGAGTCGCCCAAACCAAACCAATGACCGGCACGTTCTTTCGACGAGAAATTGTCAAAAGACCACAAATCGTAACTGGCGGGGTTATTCACTTCAAACGCAATCGAGTTTTCTTCCTCGGTAACGCCTGCGGTATTGTCGTTGCCTGAACATGCGACAAATCCCAAAATGCATATCGTGGCTTTAAGAATTTTCTTCACCATTTCCTTCGCCCTCTTTCCAAGTCAGTGGAAACAACTGTAAATTCAACCTATAAACGCGTTCTGTGCCACGGCTGTTCAAAGCAATCTGCGCAATTTTTTTGCGACAAGCGTCCAGTTCTTGAAGAATTTTATCGTAATCTTCCGCCGAAATTCCCATGGTAAGCCCGGTAAAATTTCTCTCTGACGGAGCGTAACGATCTATAGCCTCTTCGGCAAACGAAGCCATTTCGCGGTGCATCGAACGCAAAGCGACCGGCATAATATCAGACTTGCCTTTCAGGTGTTTGTCAGTTTGTTCGTAAGCATCGCCGTTTCTCTTTAAAAGTCCCGTCTTGACCATAAAATCAAGAGACTCGCGAACGTCCCCGGCAGAGACCTCATGGCAGCAACGTTTTGCAATATTCCCCGGAGTGGCTCCCGGCATCACCGGAGCAAGCTCTCTCACGACGGGATGAATCCATGATTCAAAGTATTTGAACGCTTCGCCATCGACAACTTTAATCTTGTTGTTTCGAGCAATTTCGAGCATGGTTTCATAGGCAATTTTGCGTTCTTGGTCAGTCTTTGCATGGCAATAAACCACCATAGTCTTGAAGTATTCCAGCTCAAAGCCAGCCAAGTGCATCGCCATCCCGACCTGTTCTGCGCCCGGTGGCGAAAGACGCGTCTTGCCTTCGCAAACCAACTTGAGATACGTCGGGGATGTAAAGCCGGAAGAGCGCGTAAACTCGCGCCACGAAAAAGACGAAACTCTCTTTCGTTCGTTATAGTAGTCCTGCATATAAATGCGGTAGTCTAGATATTCCGTGACCGACTTCATACGTTCAAATATAGATTAAGAAAAAAATCAAATAAGGCACGGAGGAACTCAATTCGCCCCGAGCCTTACCGAACAAGCGTTTTCACGCTTTTTGTTTTTTACTTCCCAGAAACATAGTCGTCTTGCAAAGTGCATCCCGGTTTCAAAAGTTTCTGATAACTTCCCAAACCGACGATTTTGAACTTGCCCTTGGTGCCGCTATCGCCATAAGAGACAAACAGGAGCGATGCAAATTTTGTCGGATCGCCAGCGTAACCCGTCTTAGAAACGAACTGGTTCCATTCGACGCATTTTGTCGTAACATCAATGCTTTTCGGAAGCGTCGCCTTCGGCATATCGGGAATACGACCAACATAAACTTTTTCGCCATTGCTCATCACAATATCCATATCCAATTCAGAAGCGTACGTCACGCACAAGCCGCCCCAAGACAAAGCATCGCCCATCGCCAAAGAGCCGTCATACGGAGATTTTTCGCCAGCAATGTCAAAACCGACACCAGCAAAGCCGCTACTTTGGAAATTCAATTCAGCGCAAATTCCCGAGCAAGCTTCGATAATGCCACCCATCGCATCGGACGAGTAAATATTGCCTTTCGCCACAGGCCAATTAAATCGGGAAGCTTCACCTTCGCCCGTATTTTCGACACTGAACCAATATCCAGACGTTTCTGTATCATTGCCAATTCTAGTTTCTACGCGCTCTTCCCAATCGGGACCATACCACAGATTATCCGTCTCTCTGAGCTTGCAGACATCGGTCGAATCTTCTTCAATTTGTCTCGGTTCCGTATCTTGCACTGTGTAAATGGTATCTTTCATGGCTTTAGATGCATCTTCCGCAGCCTTTTTATAAAGGTCCACATCCAAGATGAACGGAGTAGGCTCCGAGCATCCCGCATTTTTAAGTTGTTTATAACGGCCCACCCCCTTGATCGTCAATCCGCTTATAGTTGCGCTATCGCCATGAACAACAAAGAATACATCAACTAAACGTGTCGGGTCAGCCGCTTCGCCTGTAGCAGAGACAAATTCATTCCACGCCACACACTTTGTCGTCATTTCGCGACTACTCGGCAACGTGAATTTGGGCAAGCCCGCAATAAGCCAAGCGAGATCATCGAGAACTCCGCTCAGCACAATATCCACATCCGATTCAGAAGCATACGCGACGCACAAGCCACCCCACGAAGAAACATCGCCCGGCTGCCAAGATTCATCGAACTTTGAGCCATCGATACCGAACCCAACACCAGCAAAACCAGCCTCCTTGAAGTTCAATATTGTGCAAAGACCTTCGACACAGCCTCCCATTATGCTATTATCAATTTCACGAACATTAACATTTCCTGGCACTGGCGGCCAATAAACTTTCAGTGGAAGCTTGTACACATCTTCAACACCGAACCAATATCCGTCCGTGAACATGGAATCGCGCATTCCCGTATTTACCCGCTCGCTTCCGTCAGGGCCGTACCACAAATCGGCAATCTCGGCAAACGAGCATGCATCAACCGTGTCCTTGGAAGTAGAATTTTCACCCGCAGAAATAACAGACGAAAAGATCTGCTCCTCCATTGACGAGCCATCCGCAACATTCGAGACTGGAGACACGTCAGAACACGCGACAAGACCGAGCAAAAACGCGCCCAACAACGAGCCTGTCGCCAAGGTAAGACTTTTGTTCAACATTTTTTTATCCTCCTCCCATACCGAATGGGAAATTTGTTTATGCAATCCGTAATTGGCTTCGCCTTAACAAATATACTCCTCTTTTTTCGATAATGCAATATTTCATGATACTTTTT
>CAMZGI010000154.1 GCA_947306305.1 uncultured Fibrobacter sp. | reverse complement strand
TCGTTCTTGTTCTAGTGAGTTCCTAGTTTTGAGTTACTAGTTAATAGTTACTAGAGAATAGTTTAAAGGGCGGCACAGAGTGCCGCCCCTTTGCTTTACACTAGCTTTTCGGCTTCGCCTTCGGCATACTTGCCGTAGAGAATCGCGACTATATCTTTCTTGGGGACTTTTTGGCCCGTTTCCTTGAGGCTTACGCGGAGGCGGTCTAGCATCGCCTTGTCGATTTCTTTCCAATACTGGTTGGTCTCGTTGATTGTCCAGAGCTTGTCGTCGCCACCGCTGATAGTCACGAGTTTGGCCTTGAAGAACGTTCCCAACGCACGGTTGATAATGCTGCTCGTCGTCCCGGCGATGTTCTTTGCTACGATTTCTTGAACCAAGTCTTGCTTGCTCATGGGCACGAACGAAGTAATGTCGCATGCTTCGGCATAGATTTTCTTGAGCATGTTGCGAGGGAACATGTCCCAGCCCTTACGCTTGAGGGCTTTCGCCAAAATCATCTGGGCATCTTCTTCAACAGTCACTTTTTGTTCGGCTAAAGCCACCGTGTAAGAGCCGCCGCCGACATCCGTAATTTGAACAAAGTCAGCCGACTTCACAAAATCCTTGAACGTCTTGAATCCAAGGCGTTTTTCGTTAAACGCGTTGTCGATTCCAAGCATCTTGGGCTTTAACGCGGCAAGCAAAATCGGGCCATCTTCTTTTTGCAATACAGTCCGAAGCATTTCCATGGAGTCAATTTTTTCGGATACAAGCTGATTCGCGCGTTCCTTAGCCGCAGAAGACTCGTCATCCGAAGAATCATCGTCCGCTGCAGTCGCATCGTCCGTGTAAATGTAACGGGAGCACGAATTTTTGACACATTCGCTCAACGGAGACTTGGGCCCCACGCCAATGACTTCCTTGCCTTGCTCGCGGAGCTTGCGGAACAACGGTGAAAAGTCAGAATCGCCTGTAGCTAGCACAATCCACTGCACTTGGGAATCAAGAGCGACTTCCATGGTATCGACCGTCATCTTGATGTCCGTTGAATTTTTACCGCTCACCGGGTGGAACGTATGCACCAGCTCGAAACCGTTTTCGTTGAGCACAGACTGGAGCGAAATCAGCTCGCGAGACGACCATTTGCCATACGCCTTGCGCACGACAATCTGCCCCAGCGGCAACAGCTCGTCCATCAGCGACTGCACGCCGTTGTTCTTGACCCAGTTGGTGAGGTTTTCTGCATCGATAAAAATTGCAATGTGGTTCATGTGCTTAATATAGCTACTAGTTTAAAGTTACTAGTTACTAGAAGTTTGAAAACGCGGTTTTAGACGAGAGAGGCGGCAGAGCCGCAACAGTTGGCAGAACTTAGAGCTTAGAACTTAGATAATCCGGCAGAGCCGCTATGAGGTATGAGGTCAGTCGCCTGCGTCGCAGTTCTGAGTTCGGAGTTACTAGTTACTGAGGTTGCTTCGCAACAGATCCAAGTTCTGAGTTACTAGATTGCATTAAACAAGATGCTTCTCGCCTCATAAATAGTCTAGTAACTACTAACTAGTATCTAGTAACTCAATTCTAGTAACTAGCCCGAAGGGTGCAGAAACTCACGGCTCATTGCTGATTGCTGACAGCTCATCCCCCTAAATTTCTTACAAAATGCTGTTTTTGTGTAAGAGCCTTGACAAAATGTCCATAACAATATATTTACATTGGTGATTCTCACCTCTTTGGAGAATAGATTTCGTATTGGGTTAAGAGGTCCAAAGAGAATTTGTTGGATTCAAAAAGGAGTGTATGATGAAAGTGAAACACCTTTCTCTTATTTCCGCTGCTTGTATTGCAGCATTATCAACTGCCTCATTTGCTTACACTGTCAGCGGAACGGTTTCCGACGATCAGGGTAAAGCCATCAAGGACGTTTCGGTGAGCCTCCTCAAGGAAGGCAAAACCACCAAGACCGACGACCAAGGCAAATTCACCATCCACGAAGACGAAGTGATTCCGCCAGACTCTCCAGACGTAGCCATTCACCCGGCTTTCAGGAACGCTATCGGATATATCAATATCAATAACGGGGTTCTTTCTTACGGACAGAGCAGCACGGCTCCAGTTCAGGTGAAAATTTTCAACTCGCTCGGCAGCCAGGTTTTCAAGACCACATTGAAAGGCGAAGGCTCTATCGACTTGACTAAGAAAGTTGAAGCTCGCGGCACTTACTATGCACAGGTTTCTGTCGGCAGCGCAAAACAGAGCATCAAGTTCACGACTGACGGCAGCTACAGCGGAAGCTTTGGCACGCAGGCTAGCGGCACCCTCATGAAGGAAGTCCAGAAGGACGAAGCAATCCAGTTTGTCGCCAAAGACTACGACACGCTCACCGTTAAGCTCGGCACACTCGACACGACTCTTGACGTGAAGCTCACGAAGGTCGTGCCTCCGGCTCCGACATTCAAATTCGGCTACGCCTTGAAGAACGCACCGACCCCGAGTAAGGGCTGCGGCACGACCTCCAAGTTGCAAAAGACCAAGAGCGTCGAAAACGGCGACCGTTTCGAATTGAGAGTCGGCAGCGAAAACCGCGAATACTTCGTCACCTTGCCGAAGAACTACGACAACAACAAGCCGTACAAGCTCCTTTTCGCCATGCACTGCATGGGTTCTAACGCAGAAGACTTCGTCCACCACTCTCCGGACCAGGACCATCCGAGTCCGTACTACGGCCAGCAGAAACTCGACACCGAAGGCAACTATATCTTCGTTTCTCCGCGTGGCGATACCGACGGTATGCCATGGAGCGTATCTAGCGACAAGGACCACAAGTTCATCAACCAGTTGCTTACGACTCTCGAAGAAAACTACTGCATTGACACCAGCCGCGTGTTCATGACGGGCTTCAGCTTCGGCGCCATGGTCACGAACTCCATGGCCCAGGATATGCAAGACCGCCTCCGTGCAGTCGCAGTCTATGCAACCGCCGACTACAACATCTACCTGCCGAAGAACAAGGGCTTGCCTATCGCCTGGATGGCCGTCCATGGCAAGAATGACGGCACCTGCCAGTACAACCGTGCTAGAGACAGCGCACTGAAGCGCATCCTCAAGAACAACGGTAAGGCCGATGCCGATGGAAACTTCACCGATGCCAGCGCCGAAAAGCCGAAGGAAGTCGGTGGCAGCGGACACCTCTGCTACGACTTCACGACAGTTGACGAACGCTTCCCGGTCAAGTTCTGCAGCTGGAACGGTCAGCACCAGTGGACCGCCTACGACAACGGCAACTGGCAGAACACCTGGGTTCCTCAGGAAGTCCACAAGTTCTTCGAACAGTTCTAATCGAGTTTCGTAATTGACTCTCAGGGCTTCCCTTCGGGGAAGCTTTTTTTATTCATTGCCACTCCGATTACAGTGCCGGAGTCAGCATATACGTTACTTAATCATCGTAAAAATATCTTTATAGACAATTCGTCAACAAGCAAAACGCAAAGTCACGTGATTTTCCCCCAAACCCGATTTAGATTAATTTAAGCAAGGTGTGTTTACAGGAGTTTGGCAAAAGGAGAACACATGAGTATCAAAGCAACCCATCTTTTAACAACGGCATGCCTTTTGGCATTTTGCGGAGCTGCATCCGCTTATACCATCACAGGTACCGTTTCGGACAACGACGGCAAAGCCATCAAGGACGCTTCGGTAAGCCTCCTCAAAGAAGGCAAATCCACAAAAACCGACGACAAGGGCAAATTCACCATCCACGAGGATGAAGAAGATGTGGGCATCGCCCCAAGCTTCAAGAATTCCGTCGGGTACATCAGCATCAACAATGGGATTCTCTCTTATTCGCAGAGCAGCGCTTCGCCCGTCCAAGTGAAGATTTACAACTCGCTCGGCAATCAGGTTTTCAAGAGTTCAATGCAAGGTTCTGGTTCGCTCGACTTGAGCAAGATGGTTCAGGCTCGTGGCACATACTTTGCGCAAGTTTCAGTCGGTAACGCAAAACAGCAGTTCAAGTTCACCACAGACGGAAGCTACAGCAGCACATTCGGCACTGCAAACAATGGTGCGCTCATGAAAGATGCCGCCAAAGACGAAGCCATCCGATTTATCGCCGAAGGTTTTGACACGCTCACTGTTCCGCTCGGAACGCTCGATACGACGCTCGACGTGAAGCTCCAAAAAACCGCCCCGACATTCAAATTCGGCTACGCATTGAAAAACGACCCGACCCCGAGTAAGGGCTGCGGCAAGGCCTCCAGTTTAAAGAAAGTCAGGAGCGTCGAAAACGGCGACCAGTTCGAAATCAGGGTCGGCAGCGACACACGCAAATACTTTATCACGCTGCCCAAGAACTACGACAACAACAAACCGCACAAGGTGCTCTTTGCATTGCACTGCTACGGCAGTAGCGGCGAAGACTTCGTGCACCATTCTCCGGACTATGACCATCCGACTCCGTACTACGGCCAGCAAGTGCTCGACAAGAACGGCGACTACATCTTCGTCTCGCTGGATGCAATTGGCGGCCTGTGGAACAAGGGACAGGGCGACCACGACTTCTTCGCTCAGACGCTTACTACCCTGAACGAAAACTACTGCATTGATACCAGCCGAGTGTTCATTAACGGCTTTAGCTACGGTGCTATGTTCAGCTATTCCTTGATGCAGGACATGCAAAGCCGAGTCCGCGCAGCAGCAACCTACGCCGTCGCTGATTACAACATTTGGCTCCCTGAAGGCAACAACATGAAGAACTTGCCCATCGCTTGGATGAACGTTCACGGCGTAAATGACGGCAGATGCGACTACAACCGCGCCAAAACCAGCGCCCTTCCGAGAATCCTCAAGCGTAACGGCAAAGCCGACGCCAACGGCGACTTCACCGACGCTAGCAGCGAAAAGCCCGAAGAAGTGAAGGGCAATACTGGACACGTTTGCTACGACTTCAAGAACGTAGATGAACGCTTCCCGGTCAAATGGTGCAGCTGGCCAGGCGACCACCAGTGGACCGCTCACGACACCGGCAACATGGGCGTGGGTTGGAACTGGGAACAGACATGGGTTCCAGAAGAGGTGCATAAATTCTTCGAACAATTCTAAAAAATTTCATATTACCTCTCTACGCAAAGAAGAGCCTCCCCGACGGGAGGCTTTTCTTTTTTGCCTGTTGTCAAGATGACAGTAGCAATTAGGAAATTTTTGTTTACTATGAAAAAATCTACTCGCTTTATGGTTATATTACTTTATAGTGGATATCAACCGAAATCGGTTTTAACAGGGGTATGGGAAAAGGAGTGTGCGATGAAAAGAGCAATCTTTTCTGTTTTTCCATTGGTGCTGGCAACAGCATTTTCTGCGGCATCCGCGTTCACGCTAACCGGAACCGTCAACGACGACGCAGGTAGCCCCGTTTCTGGAGCTGCTGTAAAGCTTCTCGCCAAAGGCACTTCTGCCTCTACCGACAAAGACGGCAAATTCACCTTACATGAAGACGACCAGTCGGCTCTGCCTTCTGGCTACTTTAAGCCGGGACACATCAGCGTCCACGACGGAGTGCTTCACTTTGCGCAGAGCACCAACACGCCTGTACAAGTAAGCATATTCGACATCGTAGGCAACCAAGTTCTCCGCCAAGAATTGCTCGGTTCAGGCCAAGTGGATTTGAGACAAGGCGTACCCAGCCAAGGAACTTACTTCGCGAAAGTCCGTGTCGGCAACGCCGTCGAAACAGTCCGATTCACCACGACAACCTCTGAATTTAGCAGCGTCATCCAAACACGTGGGCCCCAAGCCCTTTTGAAAGCTGGCGACGGAGACACGCTCCGCGTTGTCGCTTCTGGATTCGACACGCTGAAAGTCGCGTTGTCAAACCTTGACACGAACGTAACCTTGAAACTCAAGAAAGTCGCTGACGAACAGACATTCTCATTCGGCTATGCATTGAAAAACGCTCCGACCCCGAGTAAAGGCTGCGGCAAGGACAACACGCTCAAGGACAACTTCAAGTTCACGAGTGCCGGCATCGAACACGAAATCTACCTCACCATGCCGGAAAATTACGACAAAAACAAGCCCTACCGCCTCGTGTTCG
>CAMZGI010000153.1 GCA_947306305.1 uncultured Fibrobacter sp. | reverse complement strand
CTTCTTCGTCTGTTTATAAATGGTCCTCTTCTTCTGTGCAAAGTTCGTCTTCATCCGTTTATTGGTGGCCGTTCTCTTTTGGGCTAAACTCATCTTCGTCTGGGATTGTTTCGTCGAGTTCTTCTGAGTTCGTTTCGTCTTCATCGGTTTCGTCGTCTTCAATTTCTTCATCGTCTTCGGAAGAGGTTTTGTCTAGCTCTGGACTTGCATATTCTTCATCAGAAATTGCCCTATCTAGTTCAGATGTTGCTTTGTCTAGTTCCGAGATTGTATCGTCTAGTTCGGAAAGTGTGCTTTCGAGTTCAGAGGTCGCATTGTCAAGTTCGGAGGAGTCGTCTTCAAGTTCAGATGTTGCATTGTCCAGCTCTACGGTCGAATCTTCAAGTAGCGAAGTTGTTTCGTCGAGTAGCGAGGTCGTTTCTAGCTCCGCTGTTGAATCGTCGAGTAGCGAACCTGAATCCTCCAGTTCTGAAGTGCTGCTTTCGTCTAGCGCCGAAATTGTTTCGTCTAGTTCCGAAGAAGTCCTATCTTCGTCTTCGACGTTTATAGTATCGAGCTCCAGCGATGGTTTTGTTTCGATTGCGTTCAAGAATCCGTCTTTAGATGTTCAAGTCAGCTCGCAGAACGGGAGCGTTTACGTTTATGCTCCGCAGCAGGGGGCTAAGACGGTGCGGATTTTCTCGCCTATCGGAAGCCTTTTGCTCGAACGCCCGATGGATGGTTTTGAGCTGGTCATCGACGATTTGCATCGAATTGGCAAGTCCAGCTTGATTTTGTCCGTTTCTCAGGGACGTAAGCAGTTGTTCACTGGAGTTGTGCGAGGATTTGCTCCTTAATGCCTGTTGAAAATTGCATATAGTGCGTTCTTGGTTGTAATAAGAAATAAAATTGTAATCTTTCTTTTCTATATTTTCGCCGTAAAAATTGGAGAAATACATGAAACGATCGATTGTCATTACAGGTGGCGCGGGCTTTATCGGAAGTCACGTGGTTCGCCTGTTCGTGAACAAGTACCCGGAATACAAGATTATCAACCTCGATAAGTTGACTTACGCGGGAAATCTTGCAAACCTCAAGGACATCGAAAACAAGCCGAACTACAAGTTCGTGAAGATGGACATCTGCGACTTCGACGCGTTCTACAAGCTCATGCAGGACGAGCAGGTCGATGGCATTATCCACCTCGCAGCTGAAAGCCATGTCGATCGTTCCATCAAGGATCCGTTCACTTTCGCTCGCACGAACGTCATGGGTACGCTTACGCTTTTGCAGGCTGCAAAGCTTTATTGGGAAAGCCTCCCGGAAAAGTACGAGGGCAAGCGTTTTTACCACATTTCGACTGACGAAGTTTACGGCGCTCTCAAGATGAACCACCCGGAAGGCATCACGCCTCCGTTCACGACGACCGCATCTAGCTCGGAACACCACTTGGCTTACGGTGACGATTTCTTCTACGAAACCACGAAATATACCCCGCATTCTCCGTACTCCGCTTCGAAGGCTGGCTCCGACCACTTTGTGCGTGCGTTCCACGATACCTACGGCATGCCGACCATCGTGACGAACTGCTCCAACAACTACGGTCCGTACCAGTTCCCCGAAAAGCTTATCCCGCTCTTCATCAACAACATCCGCCACAAGAAGCCGCTCCCGGTTTACGGCAAGGGCGAAAACGTTCGCGACTGGCTCTTTGTCGAAGACCACGCCCGCGCGATTGACGTGATTTTCCACAATGGAAAAATCGCCGAGACGTACAACATCGGTGGCTTCAACGAATGGAAGAACATCGACATTATCAAGGTTGTCATCAAGACCGTCGATAAGCTCCTCGGCCGTGCAGAAGGCGAAGACTTGAACCTCATCACGTACGTGACCGACCGCCTGGGCCACGACGCCCGCTACGCGATTGACTCTACCAAGCTCCAGAAGGAACTCGGCTGGGAACCGTCGTTGCAGTTCGAAGAAGGCATCGAAAAGACGGTGCGTTGGTACTTGGACAACCAGGAATGGCTCGACAACATCACCAGCGGCGACTACGAAAAGTATTACGAAACGATGTATAAGAATAGGTAAAAAGTGGTTAGTATGCAGTGGTTAGTAAACAGGAAAACAAATGCGGCTTCGCCGAGAACCTGATTTCTAACTGCTAGAGCCCTAACCACTAACCACTAACCACTAATCACTAGTTTATGTCTAAATTCAATTTCATCAAAACCTCTATCGAAGGTGTAACAATCGTCGAGCCGACGGTCTTTGGCGACCATCGCGGCTATTTCATGGAAACCTACAACAAGGCGGAATTTGACGCTGCCGGGCTCAACATGGTTTTTGTGCAAGACAACGAATCCCGCAGCAAAAAGGGCGTGCTTCGCGGACTGCATTTCCAGAAGAAGAATCCGCAGGGCAAGCTTGTTCGCGTGATTGAAGGTGAAGTTTTTGATGTGGCTGTCGATCTCCGCAAGGGGAGCCCCACGTTCGGCAAGTGGGAAGGTGTCGTGCTCTCCTCCGAAAACAAAAAGCAGTTCTATATTCCCGAAGGCTTTGCTCATGGGTTTGTTGTGCTTAGCGAAACGGCGACGTTTGTGTATAAGTGCACCCGCCTTTACGACCCGAAGGACGAAGGCGGCCTCATGTGGAACGACCCCGCGATTGGCATTGAATGGCCGGTGGGCAACGGCTTTGAACCGCTTTTGAGCGAGAAGGATACCAAGAATCCGCTCCTCAAGGATCTGGGATTTGCATTTGAACTGTAGGTTGCAGGTAACAGGTGGCAGGTATAGTTTCACGCACTTCGTGCATCGTTAATTGGACGGCGAAGCCGTGATTATTAAACCTAAAACCTAACCCCTAACCCCTAATACCTTATATCTTTTCTATTTTTACTCTATCATGAAAAACATACTTGTTGTTTGTACCGGGAACATTTGTCGTAGTCCTACTGGCGAGTACCTCTTGAAAAAGGAACTTGGGTCGGATTTTAACGTGATGAGTGCCGGTATCGGTGCGCTTGTTGACAATCCCGCCCATGAAATCGCTCAGAAAATCGCAATGCAGCATGGCATTGATATGAGCTCCCATAGGGCTCGCCAAATTAATCTGGACATTCTCAAGTGGGCAGACTTGATTTTGGTTATGGAAAATGGTCAAAAAATGGAACTTATCCGCAGGTATCCGTGGCTCGAAGGCAAAGTCTTCCGCTATGGCGAATCTCACCAGGTGGATATTCCCGACCCGTATAGAAGGCCGGAAAACGCGTTCGTGCTGGCTTGGAATTTTATTTCCAAGCTGACTCCGTATTGGGTTGAAAAGATTAGGCAAAGTGAAGCCAAACAATAGTCTCAAAAAAAGGTAACGTATGAATAAAATAGGTATTGCTCTTTGTGGTGTTGCTGCTGCTGTCTTGAATGGCTGCTTTGCTTCATCTCAGATGCGCATGGATCTTCCGACGGATTCCACTACTTATAATGGAATCACGTTCAAGTTGCACTCCATTGACCAGGGTGACATGGGGGAACCGGTTGCGGTCGCCGTTAATCCGTCCGAAGGCAACTTGGCGGATTTGATGGTCGATACTCTCCCGGACCTTGAATACAGGATTGGACCTCTGGATCAGGTGCAGGTCGTCGTTTGGGAACATCCTGAACTCACCTCTCCGATGGGTCAGTACCAGCCGGCTGGTCAGAAGGTCACGACCGAAGGCACGCTTTTCTACCCGTATGCAGGCGAACTTAAGGTCGCTGGTCTTACGGCTCAGGAACTCCGCAAGGAAATTACCAAGCGTCTCTCGGACAAGATTCTTAACGATCCGCAGGTGGATGTTCGCGTGACGGGTTACCACAGCCGCAAGGCTTTTGTGTCGGGCGCCGTGAACAGGCCGGGTTATGTGAGATTTGACGAAAATCCGATGACCGTCCCCGATGTAATCGCCGAAGTGGGTGGCTTTAACGAAAAGGCCGATCCTAAGCTGGTTCAGCTCCGCCGTGGCGAAAAGGTTTATACGATCGACTATCTCCGCGCATTCAAGGACAATATTGCGATTGACCGCATCCTCGTGAAGCCGGGCGACCAGGTGTTTGTTCCGATGAGAGCCGATACCGAAAGAGATAGAAAGGTCTATGTGCTTGGCGAAGTGACGAAGCAGGGCGTTGTCCGCATGGATCCGTCGCTCTCCTTGGCTGAAGCCCTCTCTGCTGCAGGTGGCTTGCAGGCTGTGAACGCAACGGCTCATGGCATTTATGTTATCAGAAACACTTCGGACAAGAAGGTTGACATTTACCAGCTGGATGCAAAGAATGCCATGGCTCTTGCAATGGCTGACCGCTTTGAAATGAATCCGCGTGATATTGTTTATGTTGACGCTTCTGGTCTTGCAACTTGGAACCGTCTCCTTGGCTTGATTTTGCCGACGCTTAACGCTACGACTAACATGACTAAGGCTACGACAGACATTATCTACAATATCCAACACATCCACAATACTGGCTGGAAGTAATCTAGCTAGAGGTTGATGTAAAATGATTAACTTGATTTTGTGCGGTGGCAGCGGTACACGTTTGTGGCCGATTAGCCGCTCGCTTATGCCTAAGCAGTTCGCCCGTCTTTTTGACGGCGCGTCCTTGTTCCAGCGCACGGTAAAGACGAATTCCCGTATTTGCAGCGCGCAGTACATTGTGAGCAACGCAGAACAGTATTTCTTGGCTAAGGACCAGCTCGAAGAAGTCCATGCGACAAACGCACGCTTCCTTTTGGAACCTGTTGGCCGCAATACCGCTCCTGCAATCGCGCTCGCTTGCCTTGGCCTGAATGCTGACGATATAGTTCTTGTTTCGCCGTCGGATCACGTGATTCGCAAGGCTGACGCTTACGAAGAATGCTTGCGCAAGGCGGAAGATTTTGCCAAGCAGGGATTCCTCGTGACGTTTGGCATTACGCCGACGGGCCCGGAAACGGGTTACGGCTACATCGAAGCAAATGGCGACGACGTCAAGCGTTTTGTGGAAAAGCCGAATCTTGAAACTGCAAAGAAGTATGTCGAGTCCGGTAGATTCTTCTGGAACAGCGGCATCTTCTGCTTCAAGGCTTCGACGTTCCTTAAGGAACTTGAAATTTATTCTCCCGATATCTTGAACGCCGCAAAGATTGCCTTTGCAAACGCCAAGAAAGAAAACAAGGATTCGCTCATCCGCGTCGATCATGACGACATGATGAACATTCCTTCGAATTCTATCGACTATGCCGTGATGGAAAAGTCTTCGAAGGTGAAGGTTGTTCCTAGCGACATCGGTTGGTCGGACCTTGGCGCGTTCGATTCTCTCTACGGTGAATTTGACCACGACGAAAATGGCAACAACGTGAATGCAAAGCACTTGGCTGTTGGTTCTAAGAACTCCCTCGTGCTCGGTAGCCAGCGTCAGATTTGCACGATTGACCTTGATGACATGCTCATTGTCGATACGCCGGATGCTCTTTTGGTCGCTCCGCTTGCGAGCAGCCAGAAGGTGAAGCAGGTTGTCGATGAGCTCAAGGCTCGCGGCTCTGATTTGCCGACGGTGCCGCAGACGGTTAACCGTCCGTGGGGCACCTACTCTGTGCTCGAATCGACGGACCGCTACAAGATGAAGCGCATCGTTGTCCGTCCAGGCGAACGCCTCTCGTTGCAGAAGCATTTGCACCGTTCGGAACACTGGGTTGTTGTGAGCGGCACCGCTACGGTGACTGTGGGCGACAAGGTGTTCTACGTGCGTCCGAATGAATCGACCTACATTCCGTCTGGAACGATTCATCGCTTGCAGAACGAAGGCAAGCTCCCGCTCGTGATTGTGGAAGTCCAAGTTGGCGAATACACCGGCGAAGACGACATTATCCGCGTGCAGGACGACTACAAGAGATCGTAAAGTGGTTGGTAAACAGTGGCTAGTGGTTAGGTAAATGCTTAACTCTAGCCGTGTCATCCTGAACCCGTAAGGGTGAAGTATCCAGTGAATTTTTATTTGAACGCCCCAGACGGGGCGTTTCTGTTTTTCGCACGATTCGTTGAGGTTGCTCATGCCTTGCGGCATTTGCGCCTTTCGCTTTGTCATTCCGGCCTAGAGCCGG
>CAMZGI010000152.1 GCA_947306305.1 uncultured Fibrobacter sp. | reverse complement strand
GCTTCCCCCTCAGTAAACAGAGAATTTTATTATAGCGTTCCTGTCAACTGCCTACTTCCTACTGCCTACTGCGGCGAAGCCGCGCTACTTGTTCTTCAGCAAGTCGCGGATTTCAGCGAGGAGCTTTTCTTGTGCGGTCGGCTCAGGAGGTGCTGCCGGAGCGGCGGCTGCAGCGGCTGCTTCGTCGGCTTTTTTCTTACGCATGTTCTGCATGAATCCGAGGAACTTCTTCATCATGAGGAAGACGGCGAAAGCGACGATCAAGAAGTTCAAGACTTCGCCGATGAAAGTTCCGTAAGGGATTGCAATTCCTTCAGAAGTCGTGTAGGCGAGCGTCTTAAGACCTTCGCCTGCGTCCTGAGCGCCGCATTTTGCAATGAGCGCGGTGACGAGCGGCATTACGATGTCGTTCACGAAGGAGTTGACGATTTTACCGAAAGCGGCACCGATGATGATACCGATGGCCATATCGACAATGTTGCCTTTGAAGGCAAATGCCTTGAATTCTTCAATAAGTGAAGCTGCTTTTGATTTGATGTTCATTTTTTCTCCTTATGAAGGTTGTTTCATAATTAAATAATTAGAAAAACCTTTAAAGATTGGCTTGCAATTTTTAAATTTGGCCCGCTATGTCATGGTTATTGTTGGCTTTTGCCTCGGCAGTCTTTCTCGGTTTTTACGATTTAGCCAAGAAAAAATCGGTTCAAGATAACGCTGTTCGCCCTGTTTTGTTGCTTTGCAGCGTTTTTTACGCCCTTTTGATGCTGCCTGTGCTCTTGACGGGGCATTGCGAACCGCTGACTTTGCACGACCATGTCTTTTTAATCGGCAAGTCCATTATTGTGGGCGGAAGCTGGCTTTTTACGTATAGCGCGATTGCGCACATGCCTCTCAGCATCTCGACTACGATTCGTGCTCTGGCTCCTTTATTTACAATCATGATTGCTGTCGGGTTCTTGGGCGAACGTCCGCATGTGATGCAGTGGGCGGGCATAGCCGTTTGCGTCTGTTCGTACATTGGGCTTAGCATGGCTGGCCGCAAAGAGATGGGGCATTTCTTTAGTAACGGCTGGGTTGTGGCGATGCTCCTTGGGACGATTCTCGCAGCGTGCAGCGGTATTTACGATAAGTTAATTCTACAGCGGATGAACTTCGAGCCTTTGACCGTGCAGGTCTGGTTCAGCATTTATATGTGCGTGGTACAGTTCTTGACGACTATGATTACGTGGTATCCGACGCGAAAGAAAACAACTCCGTTTCAGTACCGTTGGTCGTTTTTAGCGGTAGCCGCGCTTTTGATTGTTGCCGATCGTTGCTATTTTTTTGCGGTGAGCGACTCGGATGCGTTGATTTCTGTGATTACTGTTCTGCGTCGTTCGAGCGTGTTCATCAGTTTCTTGGCGGGTATTCTCGTGTTCAAGGAACGCAAGAGCAAGATGAAGTTTGTGGCTATGCTTGGCGTGGTCATCGGGCTTTGCCTGATTTCGTTGGGACGTTAATATAGAGGCTTTATGGTAAAGATTGGAATTACAGGTTCGATCGGTGCGGGCAAGTCCTTTTTGGGCGAGCGGCTTCGCGAGCGTGGTTTCCAAGTCTTGGATGCCGACCGTAAAGTTCATGAACTCTATCATGATTCAAAGGAACTCCGTGCCGAACTTGCTGAATTCTTTGGCGACGCTTGCTTAACGCCGACGGGCGTGAACAGCGCTCTTATTGCAGATAAAATTTTTGCTGATGCATCGGCTCGTGAAAAATTGGAGCAGATTGTTTATCCGCATTTGACGGTAGCCGTAAAAAAGTTTTTTGACGATACTAGCCATAAAGCTTGCAATGAGATTGCAGTTGGTCAACCTCTGAAATTTGTGGAAGCAGCTCTCTTTTCCCGTGCTCCAGAACTTGTGAAAATGCTCGATGAAATTTGGATTGTGGATGCTCCAGAAAAAGTTCGTTTGCAACGCTTGATTGCTCGTGGCTTAAGCGAAAACGATGCTGCCCGCCGCATTCAAAATCAGCGTGGAGCTTGTGCTCCAGAATTGTTCCTCGGAAAAATAATCCGCACGTTAGTCAATGATGGTGTGCGCTCTCGCTTAGAATCGCAAGTAGAAACATTGCTGAACGAACACCGCTGATTTTTTTAATTCAAGTTGTCGCGGTTTACTCCGTATAAAATAACGTCATCAATCCACATTTCGCTTTCATCGACAATCCAGATGGTAATTGTTGTGACGCGACCTTTAACAAAATCCCAGCCTTTGTTTCCAAACTCTCCGTCGCCGGGGACGAAGTCGCTTGGCGTAAAGCTGAATCGTTTCCAGTTGGAGTCGAGGTAATCGACGTATTTCGTTTTGCCAGTCGGTTCGTCAAGGACTTCGATGGCGAAGCCTAGCTCGCCAGAGCCTTTGGCGTAGAATGCAATGGAGTCGATGCTTTCGAGGTTAGACGGAATGCGGTTCAATCGAGAGCCTATCATCGACCACTTGTTTTTTTTCTTGGACGTACTTTTCCAATGGAAAACATAGCCGCCTCGTTCTTCGCTTTTTTTAAAAGCTTCGCTTACGTTTTCGTTGGAGGGCGTTGTGGTGACGTTAGAATCTTGCGGTTCGAAATACCATTCGCGAGGTCCGTCTGCGTAGCTGAATGCGGATTCGAGCTTTTGATTTTCAAAGTCGATGAGCTTGACGGAATGGATTGCAGTGACGAGCGAATCGGGGAGACCATTCCAAATTTCGTTGTTGCTTGCGTGGAGCGCGGCGGTCTTTCCCCAGTACATGACGAGGTTTTCGATGCTTGATGTTCCGTTGATGCGAATTTGAAATTCTGCATTTTGGAGCGAGTCGTCCCAGAACACTTTTTTGAATTCAAGGCGGCTGTTGCTTTGATCTGTAAAGCGAATGTCGTTTCCGTTTTTCATCGCTTTGCTAAAGTTAAAGTTTGTGGAATTAAGCCGCACGAAAACGACGGTGGTATCAGCGATGGGACGCATCCAGTCTGAGATGATAGAGTCGAGAGGAATAGTTCGCGTATGAGTCCACTGTTCTAAGCGTTCGTTAGCAAGACTTGGCTTTTCGAGCGTTTGGATTTCGCTTGATTTTCCTGAATTAACTTGCACTAAACCTTCGCCGATTGCATCTTGCTCATCCGAAATAATTGCACGAATTTGGTAGTTTGCTGGCGGTAACGAGTCGAGCGTGAATTCGCCTTTCTTGTTGGTTTGAACGAGCTTGTCTGTGCCGTAAATTTGAACCCAAGCATTGCTTGCATCTTTGGGGAGTTCTGCCTTGCCCGAAACAGAACCAAGCTTTTGCATTTGCAGTGTAGTGACTTTGTTCTTAATTAAATCGATAGCAGAAATTTGTTTGAATATACCTGCATTCCCGTCAATGACTTCGATGTATCCGTTGTCGAATGATTCTTTGTCTAAGGCGATATTGCCAAGCGAATCTGCAACGAGTTCTAAAGTCTCGTTTTGTGCTGACGAGTGAACGTTTTGCACATACCAGAGCGGACGGACTTTTGCAATCGCATTCGATGCTGGCTTAGAATCGGCATCTACGATGTTGATGATGCATGCGTTTTCTGTTTCGACAGTGCTTGCTCCTGCAATTTCTTTTTCTGAACTACAGGCGTAAAATAAAATGCAAGATAGAATTGCTAAAAAGTTTTTCATACATTCCTCGCATTTTCTTTAAAAGTTTCTTTGTTTGCTTTTTTGTCCGAAATGTCTGCAACGGGGTATAGCGAAAAGATGAACTGCATGACTTTTTTGGGTGCGGCGACATCGGCGACTCGTTTTTGCACTTGCCGTCTAAATTCTCTAGTCATTTCAATAAGGTCTTCGAAACATTCGTCATCGACGCAGGCGAGGACTGATGAAATGTTTCGCTCGTCGGGAGGAATGTTGACGAGTGCATTTTGCGCTAAAGTCAACAACTGATTCTGGTAGCTTCGAATGGCGCTGATTTTACTTGCCCCAGCGGATGTGAAATTCACGGTTGTCACCGCATATCGCTCCGAGGCTAGCGGTGTAATCATCTTGAGTTCTTTCAAAACTTGGATGGCTTCTTTGACTTGATCTTCGGAGATGGCGGGCGTGATTTGCTTGACGAGCGTGTGGATGTCGGCTTTGCCTCCATTGATTTCGATAATGGCGCGAATGACGGGAATCCACCAGCGGCTAAGGAACAAAATTTCGTTAGAGTTCAGTTTGCGAAGGCTGACATCTTGCAATGCAAGGGCCATCTTGTATAGCTTGTCCTTCTTTATTTTTGATTTTGTTCGTGATGCTGCGACTAGGATTTCAAAGAGTTCGCCATCGCGTCCTTTGAGTCCGAGCAGCTTTTTGGACAAGGGAATGCTTTGTGCTGGCAGATGCGATTCCTTGTTGAGTACGCGAAAAACTTGGCTTGTTTCGAGCCCGAGCTTTTGCCCCATCATCTTGTAAGAAAATAGCGGAAATTCCAATTTTTTCTGAACGAAAAAATTTTTCAGTAAATCTCTGTAATCGCCAATTTCGTCAATGTTCAGCATACCAAACTTCCTTTTTCTAATGAAATACGTTTTTTTAGGCGAGAAAGAAACCCTCCGTTGCATGTTTTATTGATGAAATGACAATATGATAAAAATCACGTTTTTAGGGGTGTAAATTGTTGTTTTTCTTACATTGCTACTTTTTTTTAACATTAAAATCTAACTTAGGATGTGGAAATTAGTCCGCAAGCAAAAAGGTGGTTTGATATGCAAAAAGAAAACATTACGATTATTAAACAGGTTGTGTTTTTTATGCTGTTAGCCATCGTGTTGGGTTTTGTTTACGGCTAATCCTTAATTAATTTGGTGTATATGCGTAAAGTCGGTGTGGTTCAGGCTGCATCGACTTTTTTTGTCTATAAAAGAATTATATTATTGTTCACCTGAAAATGATTTAAGGATGGACAATTAAATGCCTGCTGAAATAAAGATTATTGAACGTGCCGAAATGTATTTGCGAAAGCTTTCTTGTGGAGTGAATCCTCTGACCGAGGAAACGCTTCCCGAAGAGGACGCTTGCCGTCAGGAACGAATTAGCAAATGCTTGACTTATGTGGCTGATTATTTAAAACAAAAGGTGATGCCTGCGATGGAACGTCAGGAAAAAGTGAAGGCTCCAAAACAGGTCAAGACATTGAAACCGCGTGTTGTTCGTGAACAGGCTGACAAGGAACTTGTCCTTACTCCTGAAATGTTGTCTAAATTCGTATTCGCGGAATTGCCGGTTTCTGTTTCGGGTTTTGTCCGTCGTTTGAACGCTTTGATACCGCAAGATAGCGGCATGATCCAGCTTGTTTATGCAGACGTGGCTGAGGTGCTTTCGAGAGAAGGAGTCCTCAAGAAAGAAGAAGGCGAAAAGGGCAAGGACTTGAACTTGCCGACTCCGCATGGTGAAGAACTGGGCTTTGTTCGTGTCGAAGCGGATATTCGTGGACATCATTCCATTTATACCGAATGCATGGTGCCGGCTCAAAAGTTTATTCTCGACAACATTCAAAAGTGCGTTGCTCAGGCAAACGAACGTTTGGCTAAGCGTAAGGAACGTGCAGAATTTGGCGAATCCGGTCGCTTGGGCAAAGAAAAGTTTCATGTGACGGACGACCAGCTCAAGAATTATCCGAGCGATGAATCGCCCATTCCTGTGAGCGAAATTGCAAGGCGCTTGAATGACTTGCTCCCGCAAGATTCTAATGTCGAAAAGATTTATTACAAGACGATTCGCGATTGGTTCGTGTCGCAGAATTATCTCGAAGAACGCAAGAATGCTCTCGGAAGGACGTTCTTTGTTCCGACGGAAACGGGTTCGCAGAATGGCGTTGTGACGGAATCTCGCGTGGGTAAGAACGGCGAAAATTACGATGCTGTTTTGTATAATGGAGCTGCGCAAAAGCTCGTGCTTCAGCACGTGAATGAACTCGCGTGATATTGTTGTAGATTCCTCGAAGAGGAATGACGAAAATGCCGCCCGTGTGGCGGCGTTTTCGTTTTAAAGTCATTCCCGCGCAGGCGGGAATCTTACCTTAGTCTTCTCAACCCTTTGGGCATCGGGACTTCCTTGCCGTCTTCGCCGAGCAGGTAGAT
>CAMZGI010000151.1 GCA_947306305.1 uncultured Fibrobacter sp. | reverse complement strand
GGTATTTGAATTCAGCAAGAACCCAAAACTGTTTTCGTGTAATTTTTCCAGCAATGAATAGAACCCCCAAGAGAAGTCCTTGGTAAACTTCGTCTTACGAATTTCGGGAAATTCTACAATTTCTTTACTAGCATGATAGATAAGCATAACAACAATATACCTTTTTTCAGCTCATCTATAATCGGCATCAAGATTTACACAATCATTTTGCCAACACCAGCAAAATGTTCCCTACTTCTTAAATCTTCGTCCAACAATTACCGTTAGCAATGCCCCTGCAGCGACGCCTGCGATTTTCTTGATGTCATTCCAATATTCATGCCGACTTCTCTTGCATGATTCGCAAAGTTTTTCAGCATCCACAATTTTATTGCAGCCGCATTTTTGGCATGTTTCCCATAATTTTTCAGCCATAGTCCAACTCCTTTACTTCTTAATATAATTCAAAAAATCAAACTAACGTTCTCTTCTTATGAGATTCCGGCTCATCCCCGTCAAGCGAGGACAGACGGCTGGAATGACGCGCAAGGCATTCCAACGAGAGGGCTTCTTGAGGACTTTCATTTGATATCAGCACTCAAAATGTTAAAATCTTATTACACAAATAATTCATTAAAGTATTGACAGACAACGACTTACAGTGTATATTAATAAACGTAAAGGTGAAATCGGTAACCCAACTCAAACCGCTTGCGGGAAGGGTTCCCGTAAAACGGAACGGTTTGCTGGTTTCATCAAGTGTTTAGCAAAATGGCTTCCGAAGGTTATCGGAAGCCTCTTTTTTTGCAAGTTGATCGCACAAAGCCACCATTGAAAAATTTACTTTTTAAGTTTACTTAAAAATTTTACACAAATTAACCAATCGGATAATAAAAAAAACTTATTTTTGCAACATGAATAAACAAGTAAACTTTTTCAACAACATTCTTTCAGTTTGCCTCTCAAGTGCGCTTCTTTGTGCTTGCAGCGACAGCACTTCTTCTGAATCTAACAACGATGGAGATGCATACAAAAACACCATCAACGCCCTCGATTGGGGAACAGACACCACGTTTGTTATCGGGCACAAGACTCCCGACGTCGATGCAGTCGCCTCGGCATTGAGCTACGCCGCCCTCATGCGAGCCTTGGGTCACAATGCCGTAGCCAAAATCGTAAGCCCGATCAACCGCGAAACGGCGTACATCTCCGAAAAATTCGGATTCCAAATTCCTGAAGAAATGTCGTCAGTAGAAGCCGGCACCCGCCTCATCCTCACCGACCACGCCGAATCCGCACAATCCGTCGAAGGCGTCAAGGAAGCGAAGATTCTCCAGATTATCGACCATCACGTTCCCGGCGATCTTGATGAAAAGATCACCTCCGACACCTACGTGAACCGTCAAATTATCGGTTCCGCGTGCACCATCATCTGGGATCTCTACAAGAAGGCCGACGTCAAAATCGACGACAACATGGCCAAGATTCTTTTGGCTGGCCTCCTTTCGGACACGCGCAATTTGACCAAAGTCGCCACCACAGCTCTCGATTCATCGGCATGGGAAAGCCTCATCGCACAGCTTAAGCTCACCCCCGACAGCGTGGCCAAGCTCTCCCGCGAAATGGACGACGCATCGCACGATTACTACGGCATGACCGACAAAGAAATTTTCCTCTCCGACTACAAGGATTACGAAATCGAAGGAGTCAACATCGGCATTGCAAGCAACGACTGGTACGTCGATTCGACCAAGAGCGACTTCTTTAAGCGTCTCGCCGCCGTGATGCCCGAAATCGCCCAAGAAAAGAAGCGCGACATTCTCTTCGCCAAGGTTGACGGACACGACCCGAATCCAGATCCTGCAACTGCAGCCGACATGCCGTTCATCGAATCGGGTTCCTACACCATCATCTACGCGACAGGCGACTACGAAGCCACCGCTAAAGAAATCGCTGAAAGTGCATTCGGAGAACGTTTCAGCGAAGGCGTTTACTTCTCCGCCGAAAAGATCAGCCGCAAGTCGCTGATGGTCCCGAAAATTACGGAATACCTCGAAGGCAAGAAAAAATAAAGCCACCCTTGCCTCAAAAATTTCAACACTATAGCAAAATGGCTTCCGGGATTTACCGGAAGCCTAATTTTTATTTAATATTCAAATTTTGGTTATCTAATTATCGGTTTTTCCCACTTAAACACAGGGAAGCCATCGTTCACATCGTTATCATCACTAGTATAAATATTATCAAAAGCAAGACCATTCATAGTACTTATAAATTCATCGCTCATCATAAAATACTGTTCTTTTTCCAAAGCGCCATTCGCAATCAACTTACGGTCGTCTTGGACAAGATAGAACGAATTCACAGAAGTGTTAGATGTACCTCCATTCGTTGTATTTGAAATGCCCGCAGCCCTTTGATTGTTCGGAGCGATCAAGAAACCGACATTATAGCAAACCTTAATTGTCGAAGCCGCGTTGTTATTAAAGCCCGCAATCCCAGCAGTGCGATTAGTCTGGGTCACAATCATTCCTGAATTATAGGCGTAGTACAACCACCCATAGTTTTTATACCCGACAATACCACCTGCAAAATTAGAGCCCTTGACATAAGATTTTCTATTGAACACCTGTTGAATTTCAGCATAGTTCATTCGACCGACAATGCCGCCAACATATTGGTCTCCAACGATGTATGAATTTTCAATGCCAAGGAACAAAACATGCCCGCTATCACTTTTAGCAGAACCTCCAAGAGTTCCAATGAAACCGGCACGATCAAAAGCAGGCTTGTTCACATAAATACCAGAAACAATATAGCCATTTCCGTCAAACGTTCCCTTATAAATAATTTTATCCGTTCCACCACCAATTGGAGTCCATTCATTCAAAGAACTTTGCGGCAAAAGCAAATTTCCCTTGTCATCAACCATGTTATCTGGGTTAAGGCGAATATGCCGCATCAACTTGGCGTTAATTTTTTCTTCGCCTTTATTTGTAACCTGATCTGCAAAATAAGCCAGTTCTTCCGCCGTATAAATGAGCATGTAAGACTTTCCGTCTATATATTCAGATTCCGGCTTAGTCATTTTGCCGCTCCAAACTTTAGAGACGTTAGTCAATACGGTTGCACTACTAGAAGACCTTGCAACGCTGCCAGATGACTTTGCGACACTGCTAGAGGATTTGACTACGCTGCTAGAAGACTTAGCAGAACTACTAGAGCGCTGAACCGAACTGCTGGATTTTGCTACACTGCTTGAGCTTTTTGCTTTTTTCTCTGGAGCCCAGGTATATTTACCATCAACATAAGAACATGTATAATAGTCCACTTCTTCAGAAACAAAAATACGCTCGCTAATGTTTGAATTTTTACAAGCTCCAAGTTCAAACATTGATTCAACGCTCGTTCTTTTTTCACTAGAACTGCTTTTAATTTTGCTCGAACTACTTTCCTTTCCGCTCACCTGCGGAGCAAGCGGCGAAGCGCTGTCATCACCACACGCAGAAAGAAGGGACATTCCTACGAGGGCAAATACGCCAACAAGGCTAGTCCATTTAACTTGTTTACTTTTCATTTTTTCTCCATTGGTTAAAAATCCAACAATGGAGCCCACCTCATCCCGTAAAAGCGTTTTCTATTCGCAAAAAAAGTGTGGAATCGAAAGCGCCCACAACAGCTGAGGTAACGACCAAGTAAACCTTATCGTCAATAGGCACAAACGACCCACACCACGCGGTGTGAGTTATGGCCCTATTCCTTGACGATGAAATTTGGTCGTTTTTCAGCTGTCAGAATAAGAGCGAACTCTAAATTATGTCAATGTAAATATAAGTAAATAGTGAAATTTTCCAAAGCCCCTTTTTTATATCGAAAAAAAATTCCCCATTCCCTTGCCAATAAAAACGTTCATTCCTATATTTTTTCGCATGAAGATGATTTCTGCAATCCGTTACAACCGTTGGTGGTGGGGCTCTACGAAATAGAGTCCGGCTTTGCGTTATTCATCAAGTGTTTGCAAAAGGCTTTCGGACTCCGCCGAAGGCCTTAATTTTTTATTTTTAACCGCAAATTTTAAACGTCCTAACCACTAACCACTGCTTACCAACCACTTCTTATGAACACCCTCACTTCTCAAAGCGCCGAAGGCGCGACCTCAAACCTCACAACCTCTTCCAACGGTTTCTTTGACAAGTTCGGCGGCAAGTATGTTGCCGAAATCATCCGCCGCCCGCTCGACGACCTCGAAGCTGCGTTCAACAAGTACATTCATGATCCTGAATTCTTGGAAGAGTTGCACATTATCCAGCGCGATTACATCGGTCGTGAAACGCCGCTTTACTACGCTCCGACGGCTACCAAGCTCTTGGGCGGTGCGCAGATTTACATCAAGCTCGAAGGTCTTGCCAACACGGGTGCTCACAAGATTAACAATGCCATTGGTCAGTGCCTCCTCGCCAAGAAGATGGGCAAGACACGCATCATCGCCGAAACGGGAGCCGGTCAGCACGGCCTTGCCACGGCAGCCGCATGCGCTAAGCTCGGCCTCGAATGCGTCGTTTATATGGGCGAAGTGGACGTCCGTCGTCAGCAGCCGAACGTCGCCACGATGGAAATGTACGGTGCAAAGGTAGTGCCGGTTACCAGCGGTAGCCGCACTCTCAAGGACGCAGTGAACGAAGCCATGCGCGACTGGGCCACGAATTTCCAGAACACGCACTATGTGCTCGGTTCTGCACTCGGCCCTGCCCCGTTCCCAGATATTGTTCGCACATTCCAGTCCATCATCGGTGAAGAAGTCAAGCGCCAGGCAGCCGAACGCAACATCGACATTGCAGCAGTGGTTGCTTGCGTCGGTGGCGGCAGCAACTCCATCGGCGTGTTCACCCCGTTTATCGAAGACAAAAATGTGCGCCTCATCGGTGCCGAAGCCGGTGGCGTTGGCCCGAACGTTGGCGAAAACGCAGCCCGCATGACCGGTAACGCCAGCCGTGAAGGCATCGTGCAAGGTTACAAGAGCCGCTTCCTCATTGACGAAGACGGACAGTCCATGCCGACGCGCTCGATTTCTGCAGGTCTCGACTACATGGGCATTGGCCCGCAGCTCGCCGCCCTCGGGGAATCTGGCCGCGTAGAATTTACCGCCATCCTCGACAAGGAAGCTTTAGAAGCCGTGAAGTTCTTTGCCCGTAACGAAGGCATTCTCTTCGCGCTCGAAAGCGCCCACGCCGGTGCAGCCGCGATGAAGATTGCGAAGGAACTCCCGAAGGACAAGGCGCTCGTCATCAACATGAGTGGCCGTGGCGACAAGGATATCTTCATCACAAGCCCGGTATTCCGCCCAGAAAAGTGGAAGGAATTCTTGAAGGCCGAACTCAAGCGCCTCGAAAACAACGAAGACATCCACGACGCGGAGACGATGAATAAATAGACGAAAGAACGGACCTTCGGTCCTACAGACGAAAGACGAGAGATATATAAAGGCGCTCCGCGCAAAAAAAATCTGGAATTTTTCGTCGAAAAACTTTAACTATTGAAAATTTTGACGAACAACCTCTTTCGTCTCTCGTCTACCAGCGAAGCGGTCTTTCGTCTAGGAAACACTATGATCAACTTAATGTCCCATTTAATCGCGGGTTTCCCTGATGCGGAAACATCCGTCGCCATCGCAGACGCTCTTGTGAAGGGCGGTGCATCCATTCTCGAAATCCAGCTGGCCTTTAGCGACCCGAGCGCAGACGGTCCGGCCATCCAGACAGCCTCCACCATCGCTCTCGAAAAGGGCTTTTCCACCAAGCAGGGTCTCGAAATCGTGAAGAAGATTCACGAACGCCACCCTGAAACGCCGATCTACATCATGACCTACGGTTCCCTCGCCTTTACGCCGGGTGTCGAAAACTTCGTCAAGATGTGCAAGGACGCAGGCGTTTCTGCTTGCATCATTCCGGACCTTCCGTTCGACCATGATGAAGGCCTCACCGCCGCTTGCAAAAAACACGGTCTCGAAAACATCCCTGTCGCGGCACCATCCATGACAAAGGAACGTCTCGAGACAATGGCTTCCGCCGGATTCAAATACATCTACGCTGCACTCCGTGCAGGCACAACCGGAAGCCAGACGGTCATTGACCAGACAACGCTCGACTTCCTCG
>CAMZGI010000150.1 GCA_947306305.1 uncultured Fibrobacter sp. | reverse complement strand
AGTTCCAAGTTCAGAGTTACTAGTTACTAGACTTTTTCAAGCTTGAATTCTCTAGTAACTATTAACTATTAACTAGTAACTTTTATAAATTACACTCATGCAGCAATACTTAGACCTTCTTCAAGATATTATCGATAACGGCGTGGACCGCTCCGACCGCACTGGCACAGGCACACGCTCCGTATTTGGCCGTCAAATCCGTTTTGACCTTTCCAAGGGGTTCCCTTGCCTCACGACAAAAAAGCTCCACTTGCGCAGCATCATCCATGAACTGCTGTGGTTCTTGAAGGGCGATACGAACATCAAGTATTTGCACGATAACAAGGTCACGATTTGGGATGAATGGGCTGACGAAAACGGCGATTTGGGACCAGTCTATGGACACCAGTGGCGTAGCTGGCCGACTCCCGATGGCGGACATATCGACCAGATTGCAAACCTTATCAATAGCCTTAAGAACAATCCCGACTCCCGCCGCCACCTCGTTTGCGCGTGGAACGTCGCTGAAGTCGATAAGATGGCTTTGCCGCCATGCCACTGCTTGTTCCAGTTTTATGTGGGCGGCGTAGGCGCTAGCGGCAAGCGTAAACTCAGCTGCCAGCTTTACCAGCGCAGTGCCGACATGTTCTTGGGCGTGCCGTTCAATATCGCGTCTTACTCGCTCTTGACGATGATGCTTGCTCAAGTCTGCGATTACGAAGCGGGTGAATTTGTCCATACTTTTGGCGACTTGCATTTGTACAGCAATCATTTTGACCAAGCTCGTGAACAGCTCTCGCGCACTCCGCGTGCTCTCCCGACAATGCATGTCAATCCCGATGTCAAGGATTTGTTCGAATTCAAGTTCGAAGATTTTGAACTCCAGAATTACGATCCGTGGCCGACAATCAAGGCTCCGATTGCGGTGTAAACTGTAATAAATCGGCGTGATGAATTCTTCTATAGACTTTATCGGTGACATTCATGGGCACTACGACGAACTCGTAGCGCTTCTTGGAAAGCTCGGTTACAAAGAAAGTAATGGCGCGTATCGCTATCCCGGTGGCGAACGGACTGTCGTTTTTTTGGGCGACTACATCGATCGCGGATCTCAGGTTCGCGAAACGGTCAACCTTGTGCGGGCTATGCGTGATGCGGGTTCTGCTGTAGCGTTGATGGGCAATCACGAATTCAATGCGCTCAGTTTTTGGCACGAAAATGGCGTTGGCGGTCATCGCCTTCAAGCGATTCCCGGTGGATTTTTGCGTGAACATACTTTTAACAAAGTAGCGATTCATGTAAAGACGGTGGAGGCGTATCGCGGACGCAAAGCTGAATTTATGGAAGTGCTCGACTTTTTCAAGACGCTTCCGTTTTTTCTGGAAACAGAGACGTTCCGTGCTCAGCATGCAAGCTTTGATTTAAAGGGAGCTCAAGTTCTCAAAGAAAAAAAGATTCTGTCATTTACAGATGGCGACTTTGACGATTTGATTGCTCGTGCGAACGATAAGCATAAAGAATATGACGATTCGCTTTATTATCCGATAAATTTGTTCTTAAAAGGCCCTGAAATAGATTTGCCTGCGGGCGTGACATTCCGCGATGGGGAAGGAGTACATCGCAAACGCGCTCGTCTTCGCTGGTGGATTGACCCGAAGAAGATGAATTTGCGTGATTTGAGTTTTCAGCCGGGCGTAGAATTGCCTCCGTGCGATGTCCCTGCCGATGTTCGCAATGGCGATTACTATGGCGAAAATGAACGCCCTGATTTCTTTGGGCATTATTGGTTGACAGGGATTCCGTCGCTGATTCGTGACAACGTCTGTTGCCTTGACTTTAGTGTCGCTGGCTACCGCGGCGATGGCCGCCTTGCCGCTTACCGTTTTGACGGCGAACAAAAGCTTGACTCTTCCAAGTTTGTTTGGGTAGAAGCGAAGTAGAAGTAAACAGTGGTTAGTAAACAGTGTTTAGTAAACAGGGACTCAAATCAAGATGTCCTTATTTACAATTCCTAACCACTAACCACCAACCACTAACCACTATTAACTATATTATACCCATGCTTCAATGGGATACGCTTCTTTCTGCAACGCGTTACGGTCACCCGGCCGATCCGGATCCGAACCGTTCTGATTTTCATCGCGATTACGACCGTATTGTTTTTTCTACCGCATTCCGTCGCTTGGGACGCAAAACTCAAGTGCATCCGTTCTCCGTGAACGACCATGTGCACAGCCGTTTGACGCACAGCCTTGAAGTTTCGAGCGTAGGTCGCAGCCTCGCGATTACGGTGTATCACCTGATTAAAAAGCATCTGCCCAAATATGTGAACGAATACCAGTTCGGGACGATTGTGCAGTCGGCGTGTCTCGCGCATGATATTGGGAACCCGCCGTTTGGTCATGCGGGGGAGGCGGCTATTCGCGAATGGTTCCGCAAAAATCGCAATTCCGCTCCGATGTCCGAAATGAGCGACAAAGAAGTTGCTGACTTTGAAAATTTTGACGGAAACGCTCAAGGGCATCGCATTTTGAGCAAGCTCGAATACCATTTCCTCGATGGTGGCATGCGACTCACGTATGCGACGATTGGCTCGATGATCAAGTATCCGCGATTGGCCCATTACGGCAACCCGACGAGTTTGTTCCAAACGGAAGCGGAACTTTACCGCGAAACGGCTGAAATTCTTGGAATCCCCGAAGTGAAAAATGGCATGTGGGCTCGTCATCCGTTAGTTTATCTGATGGAAGCGGCTGATGACATTTGCTATTCGATTCTCGATGTTGAAGATGCGATTGAGCTTGGCATTTTGACGTTTGGCGACGTGCGAAACATGTTCAGTTTCTTATGCGGCCCCGAAGTCGATATTGACCGCGAGTTTGACGAAAACGGTCAGAACTTTAGAGATTTTCTCAGCAGCATTCGCGGACGCGCTATCCAGAATTTGATTGATGACGTGGCTGTGCTTTTTGTGAAGCATTACGACCGCATTATGGAAGGGACGCTCGACAAGCATTTGATTGACCTTTCTCGTTCCGATACGATGGAAGGCATTCGCATTGCAAAACGCCTTGGCGTGGAACGCATTTACCCGGACCGCCGCAAAACTGAACTCGAAGTCGGTAGCTACACGACGCTCAGCACCGTGCTCGACGCGTTTATCAACGGCGTTTACGATTATCGACAGAACGACCGTAATTCGTACCGTGCAAATCGAATTGTCCGCCTTATCGGACAAGCTAAAATTGGGCAAAGCGTAACGACCGCCGAAGCTTACCATCAGGTGCTCGATTTTGTGAGCGGCATGACTGATAATTATGCGACTTACTTGGCTCGTCAAATCGGCGGCCTTGCAATGGGTTATTAATGAACGTCGGCATTAGAAACGATTCTTCGAAAATTTGGCTGTTCGATTACGACTTGACGCTTTATGGCGAAGAAGAACGCTTTGTTCTAAATTCTCTGGACCACCGCATTTCGTTGTTTGTGCAAAAAGTGGTCGGCTGCGATTTTGAAACGGCGCACAAAGTTCGTACAGATTATTTGGAACGCTTTGGAACGACTCTTTCGGGGCTTATGGCGTTGCACCATACCAATCCCGAAGATTTTTTTGACTTTATCCATGAGCCCGAATATTTAATTTACCCAAAAGAATCTTCAGAAAAGTTGTCGTTATTGCAGAGCCTCGAAGGTCATCGCATTGTATTCACGAATGGGCGAGGCGACTGGAGCCGCGCTGGCATGGCTCACATGAAAATTGATTCTGCGATTGAAGATGTGTTCGACCTCAAGTTGATGAATTGGGAAGGCAAGCCGCATGCGAGCGCGTATGAAAAAATCGAAAGATGGCTTGCTGCGCAGGGCTTGCTCGATAAAGAAAATTTAGTAGAAAAGTCGCAAATTGTGCTGCTCGAAGATTCGTTGCGCAACTTGGAACCTGCTCATGAACGCGGCTGGACGACTATTCTTGTGAATCCGAACATACAGTCCCCCAGTTGGGTGGATTTCCACATCCCGCATTTACTAAATTTAAGGGAGAAATTGATAACATCTAGTGATTAGTATGCAGTGGTTAGTAAACAGGATCTATGCCAACTTCTTACTGTTTACTAATCACTAACCACTAACCACCAACCACTAACCTCAAAGCCCGCCGTGGCGGGCGACCTCACTGCTCAAAACTCATACCTCAATATGCTCGACCTTCTTTCCATGGATTTTATGCAGAACGCCCTCATCGCGGCGGTGCTTGTCGCCATTGCGTGTGGAGTCATGGGAACGTACGTCGTCGTGAATCGTCTTGTGTCGCTTTCGGGCGGCGTGGCTCATGCATCGTTTGGTGGCGTGGGGCTGGCCTGCTTTATCGGCTTTTCGCCGATGCTCGGGTCGCTTGGATTTGCTCTTGCCTGTGCCATGCTTATGGGGGCTCTTACGTGGCGTGACCGGAAACATGCTGATACGTTCATCGGAATTATCTGGGCGGCGGGCATGGCTCTCGGCGTTATTTTGACGGACTTGACTCCTGGTTACAGCGGTGAAATGATGAGTTTTTTATTCGGTAGCCTTTTGACTGTGCCGACGGAACTTCTCTGGTGGATGGGGGCTTTGCTCATATTCATTTTGACTTCCGTTTCCATTTGCTACCGCAACTTTCTTTCGATATCTTACGACCCCGAATTCGCTCGCGTCCGCGGCATTCCCGTGCTGAATTATTACATGCTTTTGATTGCGTTGATTGCCCTTACCGTTGTAATCGCCGTGCAAGCGGTAGGCATGATTCTTGTGATTGCGCTCTTGACTATCCCTGCTTACATTGCGGAATGTTATGCAAAGAATTTGTCGCAAATGATGGTGATTTCGGTCGCGGTTTCGCTAGTTCTTGTGGTGCTTGGACTTTTGGTCGCATGCCAAATGAATTTTGTCGTTGGCCCCACGATTATCGCTGGCGGAGTCGTTCTGTATTTGCTAAACTTTGCTGTCAAGAAAATTGTAAAAAAATAGGAGAGAGGAAATGTTTTCTATTCTACGTTTGTCTGTGATTTGCTTGTGCTCGATGCTTGCAACTTCTGCATTTTCTGCGGTAGCTCGCAACTCGTTCAACAACATGGACGTTAAGACATCATATTCAGAATTGCTGCAAGAAAAAAATGCACGTAATGATTCGCTTTTGCCTGCGTTCGATGGCGACAAGGCTTTTGCCGAAGTGCTTCGCTTGAATCCAAAATTCTGGAGCATGGGAAGCGCGCTGAACAAAGAAGAAGCTTTGGTGACGAAGTTGCATGTCAATATGGTCTTTGTCGATGGTACGCGTGAAGATCAGTTCTGCGAACTCGACAAGAATGCGAAAAACTCTGCGGACGAATGGAACGTTCGCATCGGTGCGGACTTTGTTTCGGGCGGTTCGAATACCGTCCACATTCACGTGCAGCAGTGCTTGGACTACGTTCGCGACCAGCTTGGCTATGCCATCAAGAAAGGCAACAAAGTGGTTTATGTGCCGCCTAAAGAAACCCTTGACAAAATCAAGAAAAGCGAAATTCCTGATGCAATCGATATTGATTTGCAACAAACTCTCTTGAAAGCTCACGAAGACGTGAACCTTACCGGCAAATGCCCCAAGGACATCGAAGCTTACATCATCCTCATGAATGTCTATAATCAAGTCAAGAATATGAAGATGGATTACGTTGTTATCAATGACCAGTTGAATAAACAACGTAATGGCGGTTCCCGCGTGCAATCATGCGCCTTCAGCCGCGAATGGAATAAACGTTATCAAGAAAGTGCCAGCTTCGAATGCGACATTGATAACGACCGTTGCACCTACCATCAAGAAAACGATGGCGATACCGAATGGGCTATCAATTACAAAGACGACCGCTTTGAATACATCAACAAAAAGTTCCTCTTCTTCAATCTCGATCCGATGAGCATTCATAAGGGCGGCACGATGATGGACCTCCGCCTCATCCGCCTTTCCACAACACTTTATCTGGAAGCCTACATCAACTTGAAAGGTGAACCCGTGACGCTTGGCCTCGTTGTTGTCCCCGGCGAAAAGACCATTAAGGATTACGAAGACAATCGCCCGTCTTACGAAGAATCCCGCGAAATAATGGAAATGGAATAGCTTTTTATTGCCATCTTTTCTTTCCCTGTCATTCTTCTTTGAGGCTTGACTTGTTCGCCTCGGATATA
>CAMZGI010000149.1 GCA_947306305.1 uncultured Fibrobacter sp. | reverse complement strand
CGGATATAGAAACATGCAAGCATGTTTCTGCATCACTCGGCTCCTTCGTCATTGCACAAGTGCATGACTTAGCGGCTCAGCCATGCCAAAATGTAAACTTTTTGTCGCGGCATTCGCCTTAAACGTCATTGCGAGGAGCGTAGCGACGTGGCAATCCATAAAACATTAACCATCTTCGCAATAGCGAAGCACGAAAGGTAAATCGAATATTTTTTGACATATTTTTAAGAAGTTTATAATTTTGTGCAAATTTTTCATGTTTTAAACAAAGGATTATTAATAACATGAATCGCATAAGATTGCAAGCTTCTATAAAAGCATGTCTGGTCGTGCTCGCGACTCTTCTCCTCTCCTCCACCATTTGGGCCGAAGAATTAGCCTCGTCGCTCATCACCTACATCGACGAAAATGGCATCGAACAATCCAAGTTGTCCGAAGACGTTACTGAAATCTCTAGTTTAGATAATTTCAGCAATCTCAGCAGCGGCTGGTATTTGGTTTCATCAGACCTTCAAGTTTCCTCGGCAATCCAATCCAAAGGCGATATAAACCTCATCATCGCAAACGGTGCGACCTTAACCGTCAAAGGCTCTTTTACTGCTAACAATATCGCAATTTACGGGCAGAAAAATCAAGCTGGCAACATTTCAGTCTCGGATCTCATATCTGGCATCCAGTCTAAAAATAATATTGTCATTGCTGGAGTCAACGTCGTTGCATCGGCTCAACTTCTCGCAGGCATGGAAGCCACAAAAGATATCTTTATTGCTGGTGGCGAAATCTTGGTATCAGGCGACTATGGTCTTATGTCTGATAAGGGCAACATTTACCTCGGGTCGATTGGCGGCACTACTAAAATTAAAGCCAGCGACTATAGACCACTTAAAGGAAGCCTCATTGTCGCCGATGGCTTTGCCTTCCAAGATGAAGACGGCAATTTTTACACGGGCGATATTACAGATAAAATTAATGTCCTGAAGAACATAACGCTGAGTTCCGTTGAATGTGGCAAACTCATTTTTGAAACTCTGTTGGACGGCACATCTATTCCTGTTCAAGCTGTCGTTCAAGGAGCAACGCCTTCCAAGCCCGAAGATCCCAAGCATGATGGCTTTGTGTTTGCAGGCTGGTTCGCTGACAAAGATTATAAGACACCGTTTGATTGGACCGCAACCATCACGGAAGATGTTTCCGCGTACGCCAAATGGAATGTAACATATATCGATCAAAATGGAAAATTGCAAATAAAAGATGGAAGCGAATATACGATGCTGACGAACGGCGCTGCTGCAAGCGACCTTTCTGGAGGTTGGTATGTTGTCGCAGAAAATATGGAATTTGACGGGTTCAGCTCTACAAGCGATGTCAATATCATCGTTGCAGATGGTGCTAGCTTAAAATCCACCAATAGTTTAATTGCTCAAAATATCGCAATTTATGGACAAAAGAATCAGAATGGTTCCATTATGGTCAGTGGAGACAACGGCATCGTCGCAAATGGCAATATCGTTATCGTTGGTGGCAATGTTACAGCAACAGCGAATGACAATGGTATCTACGCTCAAAATAATGTCACCATCGTGAACGGCAAAATAGATGCTTCTGGGACAACAAGCGGTATCAAAGCTGAACAGGGCGACATAAGCCTTGGTTGGATTGCTGTTGATGACCAAATCCGTGCAAGCAAATTTAGTGTAGCAAACGGCAAAATTGTCATCGCCGAAGGCTTGAAATTCAAAGACGAAAGCGGTGATATTTACGAAGGTGATGTAACAGACAAACTTAATAATTCTGGCAAAACGCTCCTTCCCTATTGTGCTTCTTTGGCTTTCATCACTCACGACAAAAACGTCGTAGTCCCGATTCAAATTATCGAGCCCAACTCCATCCCGGTTATGCCGGATGAGCCTGTCCGTCCGGGCTTTGAATTCTTGGGCTGGTTTGCCGATAAAGACTTCCAAGAAGCTTATGATTGGAGTGCTCCGATCAACGGACACGATACTGCATACGCTAAGTGGGCTATTTCCTACATCGATGAAAATGGAGAATTGCAAAAGAAATTCGAAGGCGAATATGTTGTGCTGACGAACGAATCGGATATGAACAATTTGGCGGATGGCTGGTTTGTCTTTGCTGGTGAAGTCAGTACATCTGCAATCAAGTTCACTAAAAAAGCAAATCTCATTCTTGCAGACAATGCAAACGTTACTGTTAAAAACCGTGTAGAAAATGCAGGTATAGATGCGAAAACGCTTTCGATTTATGGACAAGCTAATCAATCTGGAAAAATATCTGTCCAAAGTAAAATGTTCGGTATTGATGCGAGTAAAATCATTGTTAACGGTGGCAATATAACCGTTAATGCCGAAAGCCAAGGCATTTATGGTGTGATAACGCTCAATAATGGAAACGTCTCTGTGAACGGACTTAATGGCATTTACATATCGGACAATTCGTCGACCAGCATTATTACAATCAATGGCGGAACCCTTACCGCACACGGAACTAATTTAGGAATCAATGTTTACCGTGATGTTGTTGTCAATGCAGGCTCGGTTCAGGCAAATGGCATCACTGCAAGAAATATCACCATTAACGGAGGTAACGTCTCATCAAGTGCTGATATTGTAGCGACGGACAAAGAACTTATCATCAATGGCGGTTCTGTCGATGTCGATGGAACGGTGAAAGCTTCATCTGGCAAAATCGTTCTCGGCTGGACGAATAACACCGATTTCATTAAAGCTGGGTATTACTCTGCAAAAACAAAAGTCATCAAAGATGGACAAAAAATGGTAAACGATAATGGCTTCGTTATCGATAATAGTATCTTCGTTAATGAAGGAATAGATTATATAAATACGTATGCACGGAATATGACTCTCAGAGGGTGCTATGCTCTCGAATTTGTCTCTGGGAACGATTGGGTTTCGGTTAGAAGACAAGGGGTGATTGTTGGTGCAATTCCTTACGAGCCATACGTCAATCTTCAAGGCTATGTTTTTGATGGCTGGTATGCCGATGATGCTAAAACCATTAAATTTGACTTTACCAAACCGCTCGTTCAAGACACGGTTGTATACGCCAAGTGGCTTGTCCCCTATAAGGACAAATATGGCGAGCTCAATATGATATCTGATGACCTTGTTACCGAAATCCATAGCAGTAACGAAATAAGCAATGTCGGTGCTGGTTGTTATTTGCTTACCGGTTCTCAAATTAATCTTGTTGGCATCCATTCTCAAAGCAACCTCTGCCTTATTGTTGCAGATGGTGCAAAAGTCAATATTAATAGCGGAAACGAAACTGCATTGTCTGCAAACGAAATTGCAATATATGGTCAAGAAAAACAAACAGGAAAAATCACAATCAATAGCACTGCAGCGACAAAAGTTCATTCATCGCTTTACTTTGTCAATGCCAGCAGCAATATTGAAATTGTAGATAACGGAAGTGACGGCAATGGAATTTTGTCTGACAAGTATATTGAACTTCATGCGGGTTCCACAATTGTCCATGGCTCGCAATATGGCTTGAACGCCCAGCTGATTCAAATCAACGGCGGTGTTGTTGAAGTCAATAGCACGATTGCTGCTGAAAACGGTATTTTGGTCAACATGACCAAAGCTACTGATCGACTCTATGCTAAAAATTACAGCAGCAATAGTGATGGTAATGGTGTTCGATTCTCTAATCCTCTAGTGTCTGAAGATGGCAAAGTTTATCGAGACAAGCTCAATGACGATCAAATTGCTAAAATTTCAGAAAAAAAGCTTTATTCCACCAACTACCTTCCCACTATTTATACAAGATATTATGACGAAGACGGAGAAAAAGAACTCCTCTCTATCGATGGCGAATATCAAGTACATATGCAGATAACATACGATTTAGAAGGCTCTGTGGATTCTGTTGTCTTTAACCGCAAATGGACTCCGAACGCATTCTCGACGCTTACGCTCCCCTTCAATGTCGATGTCCGCAAATTTGGCGGTCTTAAAATGCTCCTCAAATTCAATGGTGTCAAAGTCGTTGAAGACCCTGAAACGCAGAAAAAATATTGGTCTGTCCGCATGAAAAAGGTTTGGGAAAAAGGTGTGAACGAACGCGATATGATTCTTCATGCATTTGAACCTTCTATGGTTTTGATGGAATCGGAAACATTGGAAATTAAAGGCCCAGTAACTATGGTTGCTGTAGAAGATGCAGAAGCTGCGGCGACTAGAGATGTTGACGGCTGGCAATTCAAGGGAACGCTCACTTATAAGAAATGGAAGCAAGGTTTCAAGGATTACTCGGAATTGGGCAATGTCTATGGTTTCGCTGCAAACGCCAAAGACAATATAGGAATAGGTCAGTTCGTGAAAGCTGGCGAAGGGGCTTGGATTCCTCCGTTCCGTGCATATCTTTACAAGAAACCGGCCGTGTCTGCGGCTAGAGCAAATTACGCGGGCAATTCTGTCAACTCTTCTATTTCGACGATGAGCCTCCCCGAATTCATCAATGTTGAAATGGAAGAAGACGATGAAAATGGAGGCGAGTCAAAGACGACGGTCATAGGCCGCTTCAACACCCGCACGGGCGAATTTACAAACATGTACGCTCCGAGCAAAACATACGACATTAAGGGCCGCAACGTCGGCAATAAGGCTGGCAAAGCTCGCGGTGCGTATTATGCGAAAAAGAATGTTAGAGAGGCTCGTTAAGTAGAAGCCCTCCCCTTTTGATGTTGTGCAGGCTCCTGTAATGAAATCTTCTATTGCAGGGCCTGCTAATTTTATTTATATTTGCACCTATGACACAGAATAACGTTAATTTGGAAAAATACTCTGATGAACTCGCCAACAACGCAAAGAACGCGAGCAAGAAAATTCGTACTTTGAGTGCCGAAAAGCGCTCTGCTGTACTCGCACGTGTTGCAGAAATTCTCCGTGCAAATAAGCCGGAAATTCTCGCTGCTAACAAGCTTGATCTCGAAGCTGCCGCTGGCAAGCTCGACGATTCCAAAATGGATCGCCTGACTTTGAACGATGCCCGCATCGAATCGATGGCCAAAGGTGCCGAAGAAATCGCCGCATTTACCGACCCGCTCGGTCGCGTACTCGAAGATCGCGTACTTAAGAACGGCATCAAGATTAGCCGTGTCGCTGTGCCGATAGGTTGTGTGTTCTTTATTTTTGAAAGCCGCCCGAACGTGACGATCGATGGAGCTTGCCTTTGCTTCAAGGCTGGCAACGCCGTGATTCTCCGTGGCGGTAAGGAATCGCTCAACTCCGCAAAGTGCCTCGCCGGGATTTTCCACCAAGCTCTTGAAGAAAATGGCGTTGACAAGGATGCCGTGCAGCTCGTGACCGAAACAAGCCATGATCTCGTGGGCATGCTTTTGCAGCGTAACGACTGCCTCGACCTCGTGATTCCTCGCGGTGGCGAACGCTTGATCCGTGCAGTTGTGGACCAGAGCAAGATTCCTGTCATCAAGCACTTCAACGGCATCTGCCATGTGTATGTTGACAAGTCCGCCGACATCGAAAAGGCAGTGAACATCTTGATTAACGCGAAGACGCAGCGCACGGGCGTGTGCAACGCCATGGAATGCGTCATCATCGACCGTCATATCGACGATTCCAATGTCAAGAAGCTCTTGGATTGCCTTGCCGACCGCGGCGTGGAACTCTTTGGCAACAAGGATGCTCAATCGCACGACAGCCGCATCAAGGATATCGGCGACGACAGCAACTACCATCACGAATACCTCGCTCTCAAATCAAGCGTCAAGTTCGTGGACAACGTCGAAGAAGCATGCGACCACATCGAAAAGAACAGCAGCCGCCACACGGAAGCTGTCGTTGCAGAAGATGCAAGCGTTCAGGACTACTTCGTTGCAAACGTCGATAGCAGCAGCGTGATGGTGAACGCCAGCACGCGTTTTGCCGACGGCGGCGAATACGGTCTCGGCGCCGAAGTGGGAATTTCTACAGATAAGCTCCATGCTCGCGGCCCGATGGGTGTCGAAAGCCTCTGCAGCTACAAGTGGATTCTCCGTGGCAACGGACAGGTTCGCGGATAATCAGCAATGAGCTGTGAGGTCGGGGCATCGCCCCTTTGAGGAGCAATGCCCGACGATTCACGCGGCTACAGACTAGAGATGTGTTAGGATTTCACCCTAAAGGAGGTTTAGGTGTTTATTAA
>CAMZGI010000148.1 GCA_947306305.1 uncultured Fibrobacter sp. | reverse complement strand
ATGCTTTGAAGGAAGCATGGCAGGTGTGGCGCTGGGACGAACAGTGGCTGCCGCATAGCACGTGGTATTTGATGGCTGTCGTGGAACGTTATGACGAAGTGACCGAACCCGTGAAGTTCTTCAGTGGGCTCCCGAAGAGTGTGGCTGCGGCTAAGGTCGGCATGTCGCTTGTGGGGAATACGCTTACGCTCAATGTGCCGCGTTCTGTTGTCGGTAAGACGGTCAAGGTCTTAGACGTGCAGGGCAATGTGCAGATGCAAAAGAATGTGCAAGGCGTGAGCGAAACGATGGATTTGAGACTCCTCAAACGCGGCGTTTACCTTGTTCAAGTTGGCACCATCCCCGCAAAGAAAATAATGCTGAAATAAGTGCTCGTTGCTCACGGCTCATGGTTCGCCCCTAATTGCTTACTTTAAACTGCTTGGGGGCGGCGAAGGCTTGCTGTGCGAGGATGTCTTTCGCTGCTTCCATGAGCTTTTTAGCTTGTTCCGCAAGCATGTCGTCATCCTTTTCTTTGATGACTCTAGCCAAATGATCCATCGCTACATTCACATCCGATTTGGAGTTGATGCGGAGTTCGCCAACGTCAAAGCGAGCCCGACGCACTAGCCCAGCGTCGGTCTCTTTGCCAATGCCTTTTTCCAAAAGCGTAATTGCTGCTTCGGGAATGTTCTTTTGCTTTGCAAGTTCGCCCCATTCGAGCCACTGCGCTCCCGGAACTTCTAAGTAGCATGCTGCAATTTTATTGACAACGTCACGGACTTCTTGGTGCTTGACGGGTTCCTCTTGCAACAAAGCGGTGAGGCCGTAACGCAACAGCCTTGCTGCATTGTCGTTTTCTCCGTTGTTTGCGGCTTCCAGACCGTTAGTAATCATCTTGCGTGTGCGTTCGCTTGGCGTGAGCGATTCGGTTTCTTCGTGTACGACTTTTTTGTTTGCATTCGCGTCTGTTCGGTGTGGAATCTTGTAACCGGCGAGTCCACCCAACGCAAAGAAGAATGGCGATTCTACTGCGACCGCGTTGAAAATTCCCGGATTCAAGAACCAGTCGATAGCGATGCTAATTGCAAGTCCAAATTGAGAAATTTTGCTCACGTAAGACGGGATGGCGGACTTGTCTTGATCGAACGTATTGGCGCCCAGCAAAAAGCATAACATGAGGCTTACGCCCATGTAACGTGTCGATGCAAACTGGCTAAAGAACGACGTGTTGACGAGCAAATCGACAAAGAATCCGCTTATAATTGCGATGACAATAGCGAATGCGTAAACGATTAAAGGGTTCCAGCGTTTTTCGAGCTGCATGAGCGCGAACATGAAAAAAACGACAAAGAAAATGTAAGACCAAACGCTTGGAATTAAAAGGCTGCATGTCAGCAAGCTCTCGGTGTTGCCTCGGCTCGGCACGTATGCCCAGCGGTAGCGAACAAATTTGTCCGTATAATTTAAAATCCACTTGTTGAGCTCCGCTTCGTATTGCTTGTCGGTGGGGTAGGCTCCATGCTCTGCGGCGTATTGCTCTTTTCCACCTTGGTTTTCCCACCAATCGAGGAACTCGCCTTTCATTTGTTCGACACGTTCTTCGATGATCGGAGTCGGTTGCTCGATGCGGTAACGTTCTTTGTAAAGCTCGAACTCTTGTTTTTTGAGATTTTCGTCGGGCGTGAGTCCCACGTTTTTGAACTCTTGCGCTCGTTCCTCGGCCCACCATTTTTCAAACGACATCAGGATTTGCCTGTCTTCGCGCAGGTGCTGGATAGTGGGGTTGAGGGTTGTTTCAAAGTTGAAAACTCCAATCGCTACCAAAGCCAAAAGCGTCAGGTAGTGGTGGAATTTAAAGAACTTGAATGGAATCAAGATTATGCTCAATATTTTCTTCATACTAATGAATATAAGCAAATCATTAGCAGAAAGTTTGAGCGGATTTTTTAAAATGTGCGTTTACCGTATTCGTTCAGCTGATTCCACAAAAAATCAGTGTTCACGTCGCGGTAGCCAAGGTTGTTCACCTCTTCGCGGAGCTTGTGGGCGAGGGCGAAAAGGTTCGGACTCTTCTTCATGCGTTCGGTGCTGTCGAATGTCGTGAGGGCGTCGATCCATCCTCTGATTTCGGGGAAGCGTTCGTCGTTGAACACGTTTTCGCGACCGTTCTCGATGTAGTCCATATAACGCTTGGTGATGAGGTGCCCTTCTTCGTTGTAGATTTCGCGAGCCTTGGGGTAAAGCTTCATGCCGGTCAGGTATTCGTGCATGACAGCGCCAAAGCTAAAGTAATCTACGGCGTAGGTGATGTTTTCGCTAGACTGCGCGAGTTCGGGAGCGCTGTAGCACGGCGACGAAAGTCCGCCGCCTTCGGTGACGGTTTCTCGCATTTTCGCTTGGGCGTAGCCAAAGTCGCAAATCAAAATTTTGTGGTTGTTCTTGTGCTGTGGGTTCTGGCACAAAAGCAAGTTCTTGGGCTTTAAATCTTTATGGACAATTTGGTAGTAATGGAGCTGGCTGATGGTATTTGCGAGGTATGCGATTTGAGCCACTCTCTTTACAATCTCGTCGTCGGAGAGCTTGGGCTTGATGACTCTGTCCAAGGAGCAGCCCTTGATGAATTCCAGCTTGAGATACGGATGGCGGCCTGCGATGCCACCGCCAAAAGTCTGCACCACGCCTTCGATGTTCGTTGCGCGGACAAGGTTGTTGATGCGGATTTCGTCTTGGAATGCGCTCAGGAGCATGTTCAAACGGTGCAAGCGGTTCTTGCCGGGGTGTGCCCAGTATTTGCAAATTTTCACGACGATTTCGTTTTCGTCGTAATGCTTGTTGTCGTCTGGGTGTTGCAGCCAGAGCTTTGCTCGGTAGAGCTGGTTGGTGCCTTCGAGCGAAAGAGGCTCAATGAGCTCGATGCGTTCGGCGTTGCCGTTGTGCTTGAAGTCTGGGTTATGGTCAAACCACCGCTGGTATTCTTCCATGGTGTAGTTTGGGCGTAACGCGAGGTTGCGCGAAACCCTGTCCATTGTTTCAGCCAAGTTATTCCAAAACATGCTTTGAATGTAGAAAAAAAGAAGGCCCCGCAACGCTGTGCGGGGGGGGATGTCCTGAACGTTACTGGATCTTTCGCTTCGCTCAAGATGACGACTGTTTTGTTTCCGTCATTGCGATTCTTGATGTCTCGTCATCCTCGCGCAGGCGAGGATCTATGCGGTTACTTCTTTTTCGCTTCGCCGGATTCTTCAGCACCGATGTGGGAATTGGCGAAAGTAATCTGCTCTTCGCTCTGCTTGTTGAGCTCAGTCGTGATAAAGTCGTAAGCCTCATCGACCGTGTCGCAGAACTTGAACAGCTTCAAGTCTTCGACGTTGATCATTCCCGTTTCGGCAAGGTATTCCCAGTTGAGCACCGTTTTCCAGAACTTAGAATCGAAGATGACGACTGGCATTTGCTGGGCGTACTTGTCGGTCTGGATAAGCGTGAGCATTTCGAACGCTTCGTCGAGCGTGCCGAATCCGCCGGGGAAAATCACCAAGGCACGAGCCATGCGCAAGAACCAGTATTTACGAATAAAGAAATAGCGGAACTGAAGGTTCAGTTCGTCGTCGATGTAGGGGTTGCAATGTTGTTCGAACGGCAGCTTGATGTTGAGTCCGATGGAGGGCGTTCCTACATCCGAAGCACCACGGTTGCCTGCTTCCATAATGCCCGGTCCGCCACCAGTCATGACGGCGTAGCCCTGATGGCGCTTGTTGATCCACTTGCCAAGGCGAGCGGCAAGTTCACGCGCCGCGTTGTACGAATCGGCGACTTTGGACAAACGGTCCAAACGTGCGAGTTCCTTCTTGTCTTTGCAGCCCTTGCGGCGTTTTTTGATTTCGTCGGGAGGGAGCGTGCGTGCTGAACCAAAGAATACAATAGAGTTCTTGATTTCTTCTTGGCGGAAAACTAAGGCTGGGGCGCAAAATTCAGAAAGGATTCTAATCGGGCGAGCTGCATCGCTTTCCATAAATTCAGCATTGTGGTAGGCCATCTGTCCCGGTGTCGGGCGAAATTTTTTCGGAGCCATGGGGGTATCCTCGTAAATAATCAGTTAATGTTTTACCCATAATATATGTTAAAATGCTCTAATAGGCAAAAAAGTAAAGATTTTATCATCTAAGTTGGAATAACATTTATATATTAGTGAATATGCTAGTAAAAATGTGGACTGATAATTTTGTCATTACGGGCGAGATTGACACGCTGCGTGACGAACGTCTCACGGACTATATCCGTGAAAACAAGGACTTTATTGCGGTGACTCAGGTACGCGTCTGCGACAGGAACGAACGCGATTTGTTCCGAACGCACTTCCTGAATGTCAGCACCAGCCACATCGAGATAATCCTCCCTGCTGAATAAATGAAAAATACTTCTTTTTCTTTCCGAGCGATGCTTGCCGTTCCGATGGCTGCTGCTCTTGCTTTTTCTCTTTCTGCCTGCAACGAATCTAAAACGAATGCTTCAAAAAAAGGGGGAGCGGTCTCTGAAGCCGATTGCCCTGTGTTGCCGTTCGATAGTGCTGCGACAGGCGAGTTCGACCCAATAGCTTCTAAGGATGCACGTGCTTGCGGTTCCATTACGTTGTGGGGCTCTGCAATGCCCAAGTCCTTTAATATGTGGGAAGACTACAACAGCTTTTCTGCTGAACTCATGAACATGATGTTCGAGCCTCTTGTGAGCTTGCATTCGACCGAAGACCGCGAAGTGGGAATTCTCGCTGACAGTTGGAATGTGAGCGAAGACGGCAAGACGTTCACGTTCCATGTAGATCCGCGTGCCAAGTGGAGCGATGGCAAATCCATCACCGCCGAAGACGTGCAGTTCTACTACGATGTCATCATGGACGAGAAAAACCTCACGCCGATTTTCAAGGTTGGGCTTTCTCGCTTTGAACGCCCGGAAGTCGTCGATAGCTTGACGGTTCGCATGACTGCAAAGGAATCGCATTGGGGCAACTTCTGGGAAGCCGCTGGCATGCTCGCATTTCCCAAGCACGTTTGGGCTGGCAAGGACTTTAACCAGATTCGATTTGATTTCCCGGTCGTGTCGGGACCGTACATTATCAAGACGTTCCGCGAAGACCGCTTTGTGGAATTGCAACGTCGTAGCGACTGGTGGGGCTTCAAGAAGAATTGGAATCGCGGCAAGTACAACTTCGAAAAAATCCGCTACCGCTTTATGAACGACCAGACTAAGGCTCTCGAAGCGTTCAAGAAGCAAGACTTTAATGCCTACGCTATTTACACCAGCAGCATTTGGATGAAGCAGACTGACTTTGATGCTGTCAAGAAAGGCTGGGCTGTCAAACAACGTATTTTCAACAAAGAACCGATTGGCTTCCAAGGAATGGCTATCAACCTCCGCAAGCCGCAGTTCCAAGACGTTCGCGTTCGCCGCGCTCTCTCGATGCTTTTGAATCGCGAGACCATGAACGAAAAGTACATGTATGGGCAATACTTCTTGCTCAACAGCTACTACCCGGATTTGTGGGCGAACAACCAGAACCCGACGGCTCCTGTCTATAGCTACAATCCCGAAAAGGCTCGCGAGCTTTTTGCCGAAGCGGGCTACAAGGTGAATGGCGAGGGCGTTTTAGAAAAGGACGGCAAGCCGTTCCGTATAAACTTTATCACAAGTCAAGAAGACTTGCGCCATTTGACGTTGTTCCAAGAAGACTTGAAAAAAGTGGGCGTGGTGGCGACTATCGAACAAATGAGCCAGAGCACGCTCCGCAAGCGTTTGGACGATGCTGACTTTGACCTTTACTGGGTGAACTGGGGCGCAGGCCGCCTCCGCGACCCCGAAGCTAGCTGGCATTCCGCTACCGCACTTCAAAAGGGTACTAACAACCTCGCTGGCGTGCAAGACAACGTCGTTGACAGCTTGATTAATTTGCAGAAAACGGAGTTCGACCTCGCCAAAAGGAACGAAATCCTCAAGGCTTTGGATAACCGCTTGGCTGAAATCGTGCCGTATGTGTTGATGTGGCAGTGCGACCACCACCGCATTCTCTACTGGAACCGTTATGGAACGCCAGAGAAGGTGCTCGACCAGTTCAACCGCGAAGACGCTATCCCCGTTTACTGGTGGGTGGATCCCGTGAAGTCCGCTGCGTTGGACAAGGCGATGAAAGCCGGCGAAAGCTTGCCCATTCCCGAGTACGATATTAGATAGACGAAAGAGCGGCGGAGCCACTAGCGCCTAACTATAATCAAGTTGTCGTGCTGGCCCCTGTGGGGGATAGGATCCAAAAAAATAGCCCGGC
>CAMZGI010000147.1 GCA_947306305.1 uncultured Fibrobacter sp. | reverse complement strand
AGTAACTAGTAACTCAAAACTAGGAACTGTTGCGAAGCAACCTATTTTCTCGCTTTCGCGATTGCTTCTTTAGCTAGTTTATCTACAAGTTCGTTCCATTTGACACCGGTGTGGGCTGCCACTTTTTCGAACTGGACTCGGTGCAAAAAGGGTTTTGCGGCGGCGACGTACATCTTCGCGATGTTGCTTTTTGCTTGCCATTCGCCTTTTGCCCAACGGGCAATGCCCTCGTAGTCATGACAAATCACGCCCTTTTTATCGTGAGCATCCAGCCATTTCATCGCTTGGAACGAAGCCATCACTTCGCCGTCGATATTGCGGCTTTCAGCCTCGAATGCCGTAATTCCTGAGCCACGGGCGATTTCTTTATCGTCTTCTGTGACAACAAACGCCCATCCTGAGCGGGCAAAGCCCGGCGAAAACGAGCCATCGACAAATATGCGGAGTCCGTCGGGAGGCGGAACCTCCATTCCGTCAAGCCAAGCAGCCGCTTCTTCGCGGCTTCCGAACGACTTAAACAATACTCCTTTGACTCCGTGGGTGAGCTTTTCGCATTCAGCCCACGTCGTGACGATTTTCTTTTCATTTTCGCTTTTTACGGCATAGAACTTTTGTTTAGGCATGGCGCAAATTTAAAAAACATTCTTGGCCGACGCTTTTATGCATAAGATAAATGTTTTGTTTTCTGTTTAAACATGCGATTTTTAATATATTTTTGTTGGATAAAAAAATAGGAGACCTTTTGTTTTCTTCACGGTACTTTGCCGATGGCAAAAAATACTTTCTCTTGCGGCTACTCTGCCGGCCACTTTTATACAGGTGGTTCAGGGGAAAAGTGGGGAAAATCAAAAGTTCAAAGTCATTTTCGTTCCCCAAATGCTTAGAAAACCACGAAAAAACGGTTTTCTTTGTACCTGACGACAAAAAAATTGCAAAGACCATTTTGGACGAGCTCCCCGAAGAGAGCCTCAAAACCATATTGTTCATTGCACATGGAAATCTGGAAATTCTCTTTTCCAAGAAAAACGCCATCGTCTCTTACTACACCGATAAAGGGTGCCGCTATGGGGAACCGCTGTTCGAAAGGCTTGAGTACCAAATAAAGACTTACGCTCCAGTCGCATGCGTGTATCTCGGAAAAATAAAGCCGCAGTTCTTGTACCTCGTTCTCATCAGCGGGGCTAGTTGCCGCGTCGCGTTTGACTGCACACGGGAATTCCCGTTCTTTAACGTAAGCCTCCACCAGCTCAAGACTATTTCGCCCGCTAAAATGATTGCCCGTTATTTTATAAAGGATGAGGGCTAGTCATGCAAAAGATTCTTTCGACAATCATCAACGAGAACGGTGGCTATGCCGACTTGCACATGCACACCAAGCTCTCGGACGGGACGCTCTCCGTTGACGAATTGCTCATGCTTTGCAAACGCAAAGGGCTTCGCTGCATTTCGATTACCGATCACGACAACCTCGACAGCTACAAGCTCGCCGTGGAACCCGCCAAAGAAATCGGTCTCGAAATCATTCCTGGCATTGAAATTTCGGCCGTGTGGCAAGGCAAGGACATTCACATTCTGGGCTATTTTTGCGACCCGACGAACCTCGCGCTCAACATGGAACTTGAGGACTTCGCCAAGCAGCGCATCGCCCGTGTCAAAGCGATTATCAAAAAGCTGAACGCCCTCGGCATCGGAATCACATTCGAAAAAGTCCACTCCTACTGCAAAGGGAAAATCATCGGACGACCGCACATCGCGATGTCGCTCGTGGATGAAGAATACATTTCGAATTTTTCAGAAGCGTTCACGAAATACCTCGGCGACGGCTGCATCGCCTTTGTCGAAAAGAAGGGCCTCAACCCACAACAAACCATCAGGCTTATCGAAAACGCAGGCGGCATTGCCGTCCTCGCCCACCCCTATAAATCGGGGCTCAGCGACGAGTTCATCGAGAACATGGTGGAATGGGGTATCCAAGGCATGGAGGTTTACAGCCCTGCGCAAAAAGGAGCCGTAGGCCGCAAGTATAAAGAAATGGCACAGAAGTTCGGGCTCGTCGGCACAGGCGGTTCCGACTTCCATACCGAAAGCGGGACTTACCCTCCTGGTTGCATGAAAATGCCATACACCGTCGTTCAAGCACTCCGCGAAAGACGAGAGAAATCTCGTGCAGAATGGTTCTAATGAATCGTGGTATTTTTCTATTAACTGTTTTATGTACGCTTGTATCAAGCGTCTTTGCTGACGTTATCCACGCCAAGCGATACACGCTCCCCGCCGTGCAAGATTCGGTATTCGAAACGCCAAATGCACCCGACCCCGCCCCAAGAGAAACCGACGCTGGGCGTTGGGTTATACCGCTCCGCGAAGTGATGCAGCGCACCTACGACGTTTCGGGCCAAAAATCCGAATGGGTGCTGGGCACGTCCATCTTGGGCAGTCCAGAACTCCCGGCTACATCGCTTGGAATCGGGACTCTCAGCAAGCGCTACCCGAGCAAGCTCGCTGGCATTTACACGACTCGACTGAGTTTTGACGCTTCGACGCTTTCTCTGAACGGTGAAAACGGAATTCTCTTCGAAGAACGCCACTGCATCCCTGTCGATACGCCAATCACGGACATCAACTGGGAACGCGGGCCATTTGAAGGCAACGCCCTCCGGCTTGAATTCCGCAGACTCATCACGGATTCAATCACGCTCGACCTTGGACTTGCAAGCCATTCCAACTTGCTCTCTAAACCTTTTGAATACCAGCCTGTGACGCATTCGCCTTATTTTGCGTTAGGTCGCGACTCCACAGAAATTCCCTTTGGCGGACGAAACATCGCGATGAACAGCATGCACATCCAACCGATTGTCACTTGGCGATTCGGACTAGGCAAAGCGTACTTCAAAATAAACTATTTAAATCTCGAAAACTCGGACAACACAACGCACAAAGTTCTGCTCGACACACTCGACCCGACAGCTCGCAATTTCCAGACCGACCCCTATAAAATTTTGATTGAAACACGCACTTACGGTGGCGGCGTTGAATTTTATCCCATTAAAAACTTAACTCTCGGAACTGGCATCCATTACGGCAATCACGAAATCAACATGCGTTCACTCCCTAGAATCAGGAGCGGAATCGATACGACATACAACGCAAATGGCGGAGCCGTTTTAACCGCGAACTATTACGACACCACCAAAGTCCGCAATTTCGAGACAATCCTTGGAAACTTTGACGCTAGCTACAATATCTTCTTGAACCCGAGAATTCACTTTGAATACGAGTTCTTGAACACCGAAGAACCGGGCAGCAGCAAATGGAATGAAGTGTTTTATCAAGACCGCGAAGTTGGCTACGCCGAAGTCTCTGACACGCTTTTCGGAAAGGCTTTGTTCCGCGTGCAAGCGGGCATGCAGCGCAACAGTTCGCTACTCAACGAAGTCGAGTTTGCGCCCGCATTTTCAATGGACGGAACATACATCCTCCCCTACCATCTTTTGCTCAACGCCTCGTACCGTCACGACAACAAATTCCCCGACGTGACGCAAATTAAGCTTATCGAAACAGGCAGAATTGCATTCCCGAACGAAGAACTCAAATACGAAATTCGCGACCGTGCAACGGCAACGATTTCATGGAGAACACGCGATGTGTTTTACGGACTCGGGCTGCGATTCGAGCATGCGAATAATTTGATTAAGCCGAGTTGGGCGATCCGCGGAAATTTGGACACCACTTATGTCGATACGACCTACATTGTCAATTACGAGACTTTAGAAACAAGAGATACGACTCTCGTGAACGTAAACGATTCTCTCGAATCTGCATTCCGCTACGGGAACTTGGATCACGCCCACACGCTCGACTGGCTCATGCAAATTGGATTCAGGCTCGGGAACTGGAAATTCTATTTTGAACGCGGTCAAAGAATCACACGCACAAAGCTCATCGACACGCCGTCGCTTTATTACAAGGGCAGCATACACTGGCAGAACCGCTTTGTCAAGGATAGGCTCGGCGTGAGCGTCCGTGTCGATTTCCAGTGGTTCAACAACCGCTACGACTGCACTATCAATGATAAGGGCGAGCCGGAACTCGTCGAACTCAACCATTACTTGGCGATGGATTTTGAAGCCCGCATGCAGATTCTTACGTTTGAACTTTACAGCCGCATCGAGAACTTCAACCACAGCATTTACATGCCGGAATCGGGCTACACGCCCGAAGGCTTAAGATTCGCCTACGGCATTGTGTGGACGTTCGGGAATTAGAGGTGTGAGGATTACTCAAAGGTTCCTGAGCCAGCCGAAGGGCCGTCATCGACCTGATTGAGGAGCTTATCTCTTGACTGTCACTTTTCGGGTGGCGTTTCCGACTTTCACGATGTACGTTCCAGCAGCCGACAGCGGAATCATTTGATTCGGGCTTTCCAATCGACCACGCGAAAGCGAATGCCCTAGCAAATTAAAGACGGCGTAAGGCGTTCCGGCTTTAGCCCCCGAAACAAGAACGTTCATTCCATCTACGCTCAAGTCAAACGACGCAAGCGCTCTTTGTTGACGCACTGGAGGAAGTGACAAAATCCCCTGATGTTCCTTAAGTACATCTTCTAAATCTGCGATGATTGGATACGGATAAACCGGACTGAGTTTCCATACATTCGAACTAGAATCTTTTGATTCCATGTGATTTAAATCATCAACAAATTTATTCGACTGCATATAAGATGTTGTAAGAGCCCGACCATAAAAAAGCTTCTTATCAGGTTCAGTTGATAAGCCATAAACATTCCAATCATAATATTTGCAATTAGGATAAACATTCTCTATAGAATCTTCTTTAACGCCCCTCACAACCTTTGAAGCGTTATAAGAGTAATTCGATGCTTCTCTCCCCCCTGCAATTCCGCCTACACTATCAGATTTCCCTAAAGCATAAATATTACCCAAGTTGGCAAAGTCTCTTAAATAATGACTTTCACGAATGCAGTATCCATTATGCATATTACAGCTGTAATCATAGGCCCCCATTATACCGCCAATATACGGAACATTTTCCCCCGATACACTTCCAAAGTTCATAAGCTTAGATGCATCCGCATCAAACACAAGCCCAGCAATTCCGCCAAGGTAATCTACATTTTCAGCGGAAATTTGTCCCAAATTGATACTATTCGCAACATTGAATCCAACATAACCAGCAACACCACCAACATATATTTTTTTTCGTAAAACCTCTTTAAAAACCTCTTTATTTAAGGCTTTCACATTAATATTTCCCAAATTTAATGTATTAGAAATAACTGAAGGTCTACCATTATAAATTCTTCCAACAATCCCACCTACATAAAAATTTTCGGCAAAATAATCAGAGAAAGAAACAGAACCTAAGGTTACATTCACATTACCATGGTTTTCTATATTTTTTAAATGTTTTTCTTCCTCGCAAATACAACCACTAATAAAATAATTTTTTTCAATAATTGTTTTACCAACACTATAATTAATGTTTCCACGATTTAAGGCTTTCAAAAAAGACGTGGTGTCATTATAATCAACAATCCGACCAAATAATCCACAAACTTGCGTTTTTTGGACCGCATTATTTGTATCCTGTGTAGTATCATTTATTTGTACAGAAATATTTCCCCCATTATAAACTTCAGCACGAACTCCCTTAGGAATAGTCACATAATCAGCAAGTCCTTTTATATCAATATTATTAAGGTCCTTTTTAACTTCTACAGTTATATTTCCATAGTTTGATAACTTATAGAAATTTTCATGTAATGTTAGTTCAGACATTCCATAAATTTTAACATCGCCTACCGAATCCGCTTTGACAGAGATATCAGCATAATTAACAGCTTCATGGACAGAGAGGGAATCATAGTTATGGCTTTTAACAGGGTTAACGGCAACAACGGTCACACTACCAATTTTTTCAGCATCAACGATAACGGAAGTTCTATTTTCAAGCACCCCATCAACAAAACTACCTCCATAAATAGAAACATCGCTAACACGTTCTTTAGAAACTTTTACCACACCCTCAGCCACAACATTTCCAGAAACATTACACTGATATAGATTGAAAGCTTTTATCATTGATGGAGATTTTTCCGTAACATTTATTTCAAAATTTTTTAAACTTAGCTTATCTATAGGATATTTATAATTTGAACTACAAACTATAAATGGCTCCCCCTCAGAATAAGCACCATATACAGAAAATCCATTAAAATACAAACCCACTCCTTGTTGAAGCCAGAGAGATTTTAAAGGATGTTCACGATTAACTGTATT
>CAMZGI010000146.1 GCA_947306305.1 uncultured Fibrobacter sp. | reverse complement strand
CCGAAGTCGGGGGATAGATATGTGTAGGAGAGTGATTAGTGGTTAGTGGCTGGTGGTTAGGATGCTTTAGACGAGAGGTTTGTGTGCGTCATTCTGAATGGAGCGCAGCGGAATGAAGAATCCAGTGCACATTTTGACTGGATCCTTCACGTTGTTCAGGATGACAGAATGGAAAAATCTTAGGAACTATGTGTCATTCTGAGCGAAACGTAGTGGAGTCGAAGAATCTAGATATGAGCAACGCAGTTTTAAGAGTTCAAAACGTCTCGGTGGCGTTCGGGTTCGACAAGAACGGTAACTCGCGCGATGGCAAACAGCCATTGCAAGTGACGGACCGTGTGTCATTTGACATTTTCCCCGGCGAATTTTTTGCGTTGGTGGGCGAGTCTGGTTGCGGAAAGAGCGTGACCGCCATGAGCATTTTACGCCTTTTGCCCTCTCCGAGCGCAAAGATTGTGAACGGCTCCATTTTGTTCCGCGACATTTGTAATTCCGGCGACTCTCGCGAAGACGACGGAAAAAAACGTGACCTTACAAAACTTTCTCTCGACGAGCTTCAGCAATTTCGCGGTTCCGAAATCGCCTGCATTTTCCAAGAACCGATGCAAGCCTTGAACCCCGTTGTCTCCATCAAAAAACAACTCCTCGAAGTATTTAAATATTCTTCGTCGAAGATTTCAAAACAACTTTCGAAAAAAAGCGTCATTCCGGCCCCCGAGCCGGAATCTCCTGCCCCCATGTCATCCCGGATTTATTCCGGGACGGAATCTTCCGATCCGCTCACTATCATCCGCGAACAACTCCGCCTTGCGGGCTTTGCCGACCCGGACCGCGTTTTAAATTCTTACCCGCATGAACTTTCGGGCGGCATGCTCCAGCGCGTTTGCATCGTGATGGCGCTTTTGCCAAAGCCTAAATTGATTATCGCCGACGAACCGACGACCGCTTTAGATGTGACCGTGCAGGCTCAAGTGCTTGCTGTGCTCAAGGACATGGCCGAAAAAACGGGAACTGCCGTCCTCCTCATTACGCACAACATGGGTATCGTTTCGCAGTATGCACACCGCGTTGCCGTGATGTACGCCGGTCGCATCGTCGAAGAAGGTCCTGTCCGCGAAGTCATCAACCACCCACTCCACCCTTACACGCAAGGACTCTTGGCTGCTATTCCCGAAAGCCATAGCGATTTGCGTACGCTTGCTTCGATTCCGGGTTCCGTGCCGCATCCGAAAGATTTTGCCAAGGGTTGCCGCTTTGCGGAACGCTGCGGCGTATGTATGCATGCTTCTTCCGAAGTTCGCGAAAAATGCCATTCAGCCGAACTCCCGCCCAAAGTGGAAGAGGCTGGGCACTTCGCATATTGCTTTTGCGCCCGATAAAGATTTTGCTGATCTTAGATTCCCGTCTGCGCGATGACGAATGAATGTTAAGCAAACAGATGGCGGATCTGGTTCGCCATGACGAGCTCGGGTTACCCGCTCCACTCCCAACTTTTTTAAGTTTACAAAAAAACAAAAAATCACCCTATCAATATAGGATGACGTCGCACTTTAGTGTTTGAGACTTGGGCGATGACGAGCATTTTCAAAAATACGTTTTGACAAATATTTACGCTTTGGACAAAATTTCAGGATGCGAATTTCATAGAAAAGCTTATATTTAAGAAGCTGAAACTTTATGATGGAAAAATTATTCTTCTAGGAAATCGCCATGTTTTGCCAACAATGCCACAAGGATTTAAAGGACTTTGACGCTTTTATCGATAAAATGGAAAATTGCCCGTTCTGTGGAGCAAAATTAGTTAGACCTGCAGTCAAAGTTCCGCAAAAGGACGTGGCTGCACTGTTTGACGTTCTGAATCAAAAAATTGGTGAAAAGCTTTTTGCCAATGATTCCACTTTAGAAAGCGAATTGCGTAATGTGAACGAGCCGGAATTTGAAGATGCTAGAGACAGGTTGTTCTTGCTCGTTTTAAAGCATGTTCCATCAAGCATGTATGCCGTCAAGGAATTTTCGGAAGGCGAGCAACAGTGCGTATTGGAAGACTGCGCTAGGCGGCTTTGCGTTGATTTAGGCATGTCTTTTGAACCTTGCGCCCAGATGCTCGATATTTTGCAGATGTCCATTTGGCAAAAGAAATTCCCGCTGTCTGCTAATTTCTTTGAAGGCAAGTTTGTCGATCCTCGTGACGGACAGGTCTATAAAACCGTAAAAATTGGCGATCAAATATGGATGAAGGAACCCTTGAAGTACAAGTGCGTTGGCTATCGCGGTGACGGGTTGTACGAATGGGATGCTGTTACGAAGTATTGTGCCTTAAGAGGATGGCGAGTTCCTAAAAAGAAGGACTTTGAAAAGCTGGTGACAGTTGCAAAGAATTTAGGCTATGGCGATGCTTCGAGCGTGTTGATGTCGCGGACGGGCTGGGAAAAATGCAGCGTGACTCCGACGGATAATTTGGGCTTTGAAGCGACTCCCGTAAAAACGCAGAACCACACCAGTTCCAACGATTACTTTTGCCACTTTTGGACTGCGGAAGACAAATACTGCTTTTACATTTACCCCGGTCGAACGACTTATAGCACAAACTCTTGTTCGTACCTTCGCCTGATTAAAGACGATACGCCGGAAGAAGCTCAGCAATAGTATTCTTGGAGCTGCTTCGCAGCGTCTTGCCTCTTAATTCTTCTAGTAACTATTAACTAGTCGCTAAACTCATCGCACCACTTGGGCACAATTTCGGTAGCCTTGCCTTGAACGACGACATCCGTATAGGGGTCGCCATAAGGGGCTTCGAGATTGAGGCACGTGACTTTTGCGCCATAGGAGTGAGCGAAGCTCTTGAATCCTGCAGCGGGGTAAACGACACTGCTCGTTCCGATATAGACAAATTCATCGCAGTTTTTTAAAGCGTCTTGAATCTCGTCCATGTACAGCGGCGTTTCGCCAAAGAACACGATGTCTGGGCGCACGGGGCTTCCGCAGATGGGGCACTTTGTCTCCATCGTTTCTTCACCCGTAAATTCAAATTCGTGTTCGTGCTTGGTGCAGCGGAGCTTCATCAAGTCGCCATGCATGTGCAATACGCGTTTGCTCCCTCCACGTTCGTGGAGGTCATCGACGTTTTGCGTCACAAGCAAGAACTTGTCGCCGAGGCGTTCTTCGAGCTTTGCGAGAGCGACGTGTGCCGCATTCGGCTGGTGCTCGGGGAGTCCTTTGCGCAAGAAGTTGTAAAAATCCTTGACACGTTTCGGGTCGCGGCGGAGGGCTTCCGGCGTGCACACGTCTTCGATGTTTTCGTGTTCCCACATGCCATCGTTTCCGCGGAACGTGCGGAGGCCAGATTCTGCGCTGATTCCAGCACCGGTCAGAACCACTAATCTATAACGTTTCATAATTACTCCTTTTTACGTCATTCCGGCCTCCGAGCCGGAAACTTGAGCAAGGTGAGTGAAGCAAAATAAAACTTGTCAAAGGCATCAATCTAGACGTCCGCCTTCGCGGACATGACGATAACTACAGTTTCGCGAAAAACAGCGTCTCCGCGACAATGCCGCTTTCAAAATCGGGCAAGTACAAACTTTCGTTTTCGCCGTGGGCGTTGCATTCAGGGTCTTCGAGACCCGTCAGCAAAATGGGGATATTGCCGAACGTATTGCGGAACAATTCCGCGCCCGGAATGCTTGCGCCGCAGCCAATGAACTTGGTGGGCGAGCCGTAAGCATCGCTCATGGCATCGCTCATCTTCTTGAAGAACGGATGCGTCGTGTCGGTCACGAACGGATTGGCTCCGTCTTCTTTTTCAATGACACATTCCATGTTGTTCGGCACTTGTGCATTGATAAAGTCGGCGAGCATGTCTGTGCATTTTTGCGCGTCCATGCCTGGGGCGAGGCGAATGCCGATGCGGGCGTAAGCGCTGTCTTGCAGCACGTTCCCTGCATTCACGCGAGAACCCGATTCGATGGTGCTCACGATAATGCTCGGGCGACGCCACAGCGAAATCAATATTTCATCTTCGGGCACGTTGAGGTTCACCTGATCCAAAACGCCACCGTCGTTGCGGAAGATTTTTTCGGTCATGCCAAGCGACTTGTACGAATCCAATTCTTCTTGTGTCGGCGGGATTAATCCGTCTTCGTAATGGGGGATGAGAATCTTCCCGTCTTTGTCTGCAAGGCTTGCGATGATGCGGCAAAGAGCTTGGGCGGGGTCAGGAATCGGGCCCGACCAGGAACCAGAATGGAGCGGAGCCTTTGTCACGCGGAGCGTAACGCCGACGGCTCCCATGCCGCGAAGCGTCGTCGTGATGGACGGCGTATTTTTCGCGAAGTTCCCCAAATCGGCGACGATGACCGCATCGCATTTTAAAAGCTCGGCGTTTTCCTTAAGAATCTTTTCGAAACCGGCACTTCCGGATTCTTCTTCGCCTTCGATGATAAACTTGAGGTTCGGACCGTTGCCGTTAAGTTGTTTGCGAACCTGTTCCAAAGCAGCGAGGTGCGTGATAACGCCAGCCTTGTCGTCTGCGGTGCCGCGTCCAAACAGGCGGTCGCCTTTTTGTGTGGCGGTAAACGGGGGTGTGTTCCACAGTTTTTCCCTCATCGGGGGCTGCACGTCGTGGTGCGCGTAGAGGAGCACTGTCGGCTTGTCAGGGCTGGTCAGGCTCTCTCCGTAAACGCTTGGCCGCCCGCTGGGCGGAATCAAGAACTGCACGTTGGTGAGCCCTGCGTCAATAAACATCTGCTTTACAGTTTCGGCCGATTTCAGCACAAAGGACTGGTCAAAGTTGTCAAAACTGATGGAGGGAATAGCAACCAAGCGGGATAGCAGCTCGATGTATTCCGGCATTTTCTTGTGAATTTCGCTTTTAATTTGATTTTCCATAATTCATTGCTCTTTTTTTTTCAAATAATAAATTATGTTGCCCCGCTCTGCAAGCGTTGCTTTGTAGCCTTTAACGCCAAACCGCAAATTGACGTAATCGCCTTATATTTGTATTATTAATGGTGTTCGAGAGGGCTTGAACCGCAATATACGGTTGGCCGTCCAAAAAGAGGAAAAATTGTTAGGAGTTTTTAAAAAAGGGGAGATTTGTCGTATTCATTAAAGTACGTTTAATTTACATATAATCTTACATTCCTGTTTAATTTACTCTAAGACTGTAAAATCGAGTTTCTTGATTTTGGTTTTTGGTGTTTTGTAAATAAATTATTGTTATTTTATATGTAAAATATTTATCTGTATTTTTGCAAACACGCTCTATCATCTAAACGAAAATTACGTTCGTTTCTTTGTAAAAACAAAGTTACGAATTTGGCTGATTTACCTAAATTTTTGAAATTTAAGCGAATTATGCTGATAATGTAAATGATTTGTATGTTTCGTCTTATTTTATATGATTGATTTACTAAATTTATTTCACCTTGAAATAAACTAAAAAAAGGTGAATAAATGAAAAAAGTAAAAAGTACAACGTTGTTCTTGGGCTTGGCGTCAGCGATGGCGTTTGCTCAAGATGGCTCAGCTTGTATTCCGTTCAAAAACGGTACGGGCGACTATGATAAGCACTGTTATAACTCCGGCTTAAGACAAATGGCCGACGGCAAGTGCTATACCATGAACAAGGATCGCGTCAAGGAAGGAGTCCCGCAGTGGATTAACGAAGAAGCGAACCAAACGTGGTGGTGGTCGGAAACCTCCTGCGGCGAAGAACCAGCTTCTAGCTCCAGTGTTGCATCCTCCAGCTCTGTTGCTTCTAGCTCCAGTGTTGCTTCTTCCAGCTCTGTCGCTTCTAGCTCCAGTGTTGCTTCTTCCAGCTCTGTCGCTTCTAGCTCCAGTGTCGCATCTTCCAGCTCTGTTGCTTCTAGCTCCAGTGTTGCATCCTCCAGCTCTAGCAAGACTTCCAATTCCAAGTGCATTGCATTCAAGAATGGCGAAGGCAACTACGACAAGAACTGCTACAACTCTGGTTTGAGGCAGATGGCTGAAGGCAAGTGCTACACCATGAATCCGGATCGTGCTAAGGAAGGCGTTCCGCAGTGGATCAACGAAGAAGCCAACCAAACTTGGTGGTGGTCCGAAACCGATTGCGGTGAAGAACCTGAATCCTCCAGCTCTGTTGCTTCTAGCTCTAGCGTGGAATCTTCCAGCTCCGTTGAATCCAGCTCCAGCGTGGAATCCTCCAGCTCCGTTGAATCTAGCTCCAGCGTGGAATCCTCCAGCTCCGTTGAATCTAGCTCCAGCGTTGAATCCTCCAGCTCTGTTGAATCCAGCTCCAGCGTGGAATCTTCCAGCTCTGTTGAATCCA
>CAMZGI010000145.1 GCA_947306305.1 uncultured Fibrobacter sp. | reverse complement strand
GTGAGCCATGAGCCATGAGCTGTGAGCTGTCAGCCGTGAGAGCTTAGTAAACAGTGAGCAGTGGTTAGTGGTTAGGAATGCAAACTAAAACTTTCCTACAACCTTCCTGTTTACTAGCCACTGTTTACCAACCACTCAAAGGGCCGAAGGCCCGACCTCACCCCTGAAACCTGTCCCCTGACACCTGACACCTCTTTCGTCTCTAGTCTGTAGCCGCGTAGCGGCGTTCTTTCGTCTATCAAAGAAACCTCGCGAGCACTTCCCGGAGCTTCGTGACATTCACGGGCTTGGGCAAATGCTCGTTCATCCCGGCTTCCAAAGCAGCCTGCTGGTCGTCGGCAAAAGCATTCGCCGTCATCGCGATAATCGGGATATTCGCCATCGCGCTATCCAGCTTACGGATTTGGCGGGTCGCCTCGTACCCATCCATAATCGGCATCTGCACATCCATCAGAACCAAATCGCAGTCCGAGGGCTTCGCTTTCTTCATGAACTCTACAGCCTTAGCCCCATCGCAAGCCGTGGTCACCTTGATTCCACAATCTTCCAGAATTTCCTCAGCAATTTCTCGATTCAGCTCGTTATCATCTACGAGCAAAATCTTCTTGCCCTCGAAATTCACCTTCTTTTCGGATTCGGAAGTTTCAGCGAGCTTGTTACCGAAGCAATGCAGCAGAGCAGCCTTCGCATCGGACGGGAACAGCGGTTTTCCAATAAAGTTATGAACGTTGACTTCCAGAGCCTTGTCTTCGATATCGGACCATTCATAAGCCGACATGACAATCACAAGAATGTCGTCGCCCAGCACTTTACGGAGCATCTTCGTCGTTTTGAGTCCGTCCATATCGGGCATACGCCAATCCACAAGGAATGCGTCATAAGATACGCCCTGCGATTTTGCAGTCTTTACCTTTTCCAACGCATCCGTGCCAGAATTGCAGCAATCAACAGCGATACCCATTCCCTTGAACAATTCAGGAATATGCTTGCAAGAATCAGCATCATCGTCAACAACGAGAATCTTCTTGCCGACAAGTTCCTTCGCCTGTTCGCTATCATCGCTTACTTCTGCAAGCTTAAACTTGAACTTCAGAACAACTTCTGTGCCGACACCTTCCTTACTCTTAATATCAATGGAGCCATGCATCATATCGACGATATTTTTAGTAATCGCCATTCCAAGACCTGTTCCTTGAATTCCAGAAACAGTCGAAGAGTTCACTCTCGTAAACGGATCGAAAATGGTGGGCAAGAAGTCTTCGCTCATGCCAATGCCCGAATCCTTCACGACAAATTCATAGACTCCAAAGCCCGGTTCTGTCGATTTTTTCTGTTCGACCGTAAACCAGACAGAGCCTCCCGCAAGCGTATATTTAATAGCGTTCGACACCACGTTCAACAGCACTTGGTTCATGCGAAGCTTGTCACAGACAACATCTTCGTTCTTGATTCCAATGCTATTCGCGTAGAACTGCAACCGCTTCGAGTTAATATCCGCCTGCACAATATCCTTGAGCGTATGAATTATATCAGGAATACGTTCCGGCTTTTCGTTCAAGCTGAGTTTTCCCGACTCGATTCGGCTCATGTCAAGCACATCGTTAATGAGCGACAAGAGGTGGTTCGACGAAAGCTCGATTTTTCCAAGGAAATTGCGGACTTGCTCCTTATTGCCAATATGCATCGAAGCAAGTTCCGTGTATCCAATAATGGCGTTCATCGGAGTGCGGATGTCATGGCTCATGTTGTTGAGGAACATAGTCTTCGCCTTCGAAGCGGACTTCGCCATTTCAAGAGCTTTTTCCAAAGCGTCTTGCTGCTCCATTTCCTTGCGATAAACGGCATCGTTATTGAATAGCCCCACAAGCATGCGACGAGACTTTGACCAGTCGCCCATCTTCGTCACTCTCATGCGATACCACAAGGGTTCTTCGTGCAGCACATTGCGGTAATCCACAAAGAACGAATTCTCATGCTTCAAGCGAGCAATGACCTTTTCTTGTTTCAATGATTCCAACACATATTTCAAGTCGTCCTTATGGACAATCTTGCGAATGTCGTCATCCCTATCATTGAAAAAGTCTATACTCTTGCCTGTATCCTTGTCGATAACTTCAATAAACTTTCCGCCACTGACCGAAACGCTAAACACGCCCGTATCGATATTGACATCGTAAATCGTCTCGAACTGGTCCGAAAGACTCATGATGCGTTCAATATTTTCCTGGTGTTCCGTTTCGGCCCTGAATTGAGAATCCACTTCCAAGAATCCAATAGCGATGAGCTTAGCCGGAACATCGCAAGGTTCAGCCTTAGCCAAGACAACTCGCGTGTATTTGTATTCGCCATCGTAAAGCTGCCTGAACACAAGCGAAATGCGTTTCTGGTGCCTAAGCAACGCGCTGATATACTGCTTTTTGCCAATTGTCAAAAGCTTTTCGCGGTCATCGGGATGCACCAACGTCGCGATATAATCCCTGAACGAATCAATTAGTTTGTCATTCGACTCGAAGAATCCCTTCACCGAATTCTTGATACGGTCGCTCACGGCTAGCACACCATCCGTATTTTCTTCCACGTTAATAAAGAAGAGCGCAGTATAGTCTTCCGAAAGGATGTCGATGATTTCAAGGTTGCGTTTCAACTTCGCCTGAATTTCCATCTGCGTCTTGATTTCGTCATCGACGCAGTGCAAGCCAAAGACCAAGCCCTTGAGGTTGCCGATTTCGTCCTTGTCGGCAATGACCTTCATCTGGTAGCAGACATCCTTATAGTCAAGCCTAATCTTGAAGTTGATATTCACAATAGATTCGAACTTGAGTCTTGCAACAATCCTATCCCTATTCGCCTGTTCAAAGAAGTACTGCTTGTCCGAATCGCAAACCAAATACTTTTGCAAAAGTTCCATTCGCTTGGCGAACAACTTTTCGTTCGACCATCCGGGAATAGCCTTCAAAAGAACCGCGCTCGCACGGTAAGTCACCACGAAATCCTTCGATTCGTTTTCGCCCAAAGTCACATAGTTCACAAAGTCGAAGTCCGACGCGAGCGACTCGATCACCCTGTTGTTGCGGTCCATTTCCTGACGCTGGGCAATCACCTTGCTCACTTCGGAATCAATATTTTCGACAGCCACGATGACATGGTTTTCGTCCTTGCTCGACTTGATAGCCTTCATCCTGTAGAACTGGGGGACTCCGTCAATAACAAGCCTGTACTCGATAGCCGCGCTTGCATTTTCTTCTAGCCGCTTGAGGAAGGCGCCCTTTTCCATAAAGTGCATCACCATTTCCACATCGTCTTCGTAAAGATTCTGCCGCAAGCTCGCGATGGAATCAAAGAAAAAATCCCGCCCAGTCACATTCTCGTGCAGCTTGTTCAAAAGCTTGTCTGCATGGAAAATGTCAAACGTATCGTCCAAGACGTTCACGTAGAAAATACATTCGTAAGTGCCGCTCAAGGCATCGGCGATTTCGGAATACTCGTTGCTTTCGGCTTCGGCCAGACGGCGGGCGTTCCAGACCATACGGATCAAATATAAGAGGATCACCAGCAGTTCAATAGCCGAAATAGCTATATAAAAATTACGGATTTTATCGACACGCGAAAAAGCAGTCTTTTCGTCAACAAACAAAACAAGTGACCAGCAACCGCCAAACAAGGGCAACGAGACCAGGAGCTTCGATTCGTTCGTCGATTTTTCGCTATACGCCAAATGAACAAATTCGCCTTTCATCACGCCCGAAGCCCAAGAGTTGAGCGAATACCCCGTCTTTGGCTTGACCGACTCCGTAAACACGTTGAAGTTCTTCCATCGGCCCGTTTTTTCAACAACAAAAGAACCATCCCTGCGATCCAGAATCATCAAGGTCGAATTACCCTTGAACGCATTTGTCGATGCATAAGCATTCAGCGGCTTCATATCGGACACAGCAGAAAGCATAGCCACCACTTGACCATGCTGGCGAACAGGCACAAACTGTTCAAACACAACATTTTCGGGACGGAATAAATCGGGACCTGCTTTAGAAACATACGGCTTCGGAGAAAAAATCGTATTGTAATGCTGAACAAACGTAGAATCGAAAAACACTCCATGGTCAGCAATAATATGGCCATCGGGCAAATACAAACGAGCTTTAGAAATTAAGGGGCCAATTCGGGAACTGCGAATCAAACGAACCATGCTTTCTGACAGAAGGTTGTCTTCCATAGCCACCACTGCCGAAATATTGGTCAACGCGCTCAAAAAGGAGCGGCCTAAAAACTCCATCTTCGTTTCGGAGGCGTAAGCAACTTCGTCAATCGAATCCCAGCTGTCGTCAATAGCCTTTCTGTTTATGTACAAAAAAGAAACGTTTGTCGCAATAAACAAAAACGCCACTAAAAGCAGTGAAGCTATTAAATTTCGTTTGAAAAAATTATCGTTCATAAGTTTTTTGTAACATTGCCCATCATATTATACATTTTACAAAGCCCATTTGGTTATATCTTCGGAAAAATTTACCGTTTTCCCCTACTTTTTCGCAGAATCGCATTTTTTTTCACAAAAACTTGAGCAATATCACTCAAAACTTTATACATTGGCAACATGAAACTTTTTTCAAAATTATTCTTCTTTTTAGCAATTCTTGCCACATTTGCATTTGCAGACCAAGGGGACGCAGCCATTAATGCAGTCCGCCTCGACTCGGCCGCAACAACAATCCAAAAAGAATCTGTAGAAAAACTACAGGCTATAAACCCAGCCGCTAAAAAAAAGGCTGTCTGGATTAAACTGGAAGGCGATGTCGCCCCCACCATGTACGATTTCTGTGCACGAGCTATCGGCGCGGCACTCGAAAAAAAGCCCGACTACATCATCTTTGAAATCAACACCTTTGGCGGTCGCCTCGATGCCGCATTCGACTTGGTCGATACCATCATGGCTATCAAAGATGCCGAAACCATCGCGTTAGTCAAGAAAAAAGCGATTAGCGCAGGCTCGCTCATTGCGCTGGCATGCAAAAAGCTCTACATGCTCGAAGCCACCACCATCGGCGACTGCGCCCCGATTGTGCAAGGCAGCGACGGCACTCCGCAAATCATTGGCGAAAAAATCCAGTCCCCGCTCCGAGCCAAGTTCCGCAATTTAGCACAACAGAACGGCTACCCCGAACTGCTCGCGTCCTCGTTTGTCACGCCTGAACTCGAAGTGCTCGAACTCTCCACGATTTTAGACAAAGGACAAAAGACCGAACGCGACACCACGCTCATTATCGAAGGCAAAAAATACTCCGTCCTCGACAGCGCCGAAAAGAAGTTCTGGGGTTCGCCCAAGATTCTCGTGAAAGAAGGCGAACTATTGACCATGACCGACAAAGAAGCCAAAGAACTCGGATTTTCCAAAGGCACATTCAAGAACCGCGAAGACTTTGAAACGAACCTAGCACTCGAAAAATTAGACGAAATCGAAACGACGGTCGGCGAAGAAATAGCAAGCGGCATCGCCGCCATCGCAGGAATCCTCCTCATTCTTGGATTCGGAGCGCTCTACATCGAATTCAAGACTCCGGGATTTGGATTCTTTGGCATTGCAGGCATTATCCTCATTGGAATCGTCTTCCTCGGGCAATTCGCCCCGCAGCTCGACGGCTACTTCCCTGCTATTTTGCTTGTAGCGGGCGTAATACTCTTCCTCGTCGAGATTTTTGTAATGCCGGGAACATACCTCTTTGGCATAGCCGGCATCGCCTGCATGACAATCTCCCTCATCATTAGCTTTGACCCCGCAAACATCCCAGAATACGTTCCCGAGTCCGTCGAAACAAGCTTTGACGCAATCCCATGGCTATTCGGGATGTTATTTATCCTCGGCAACGCAGTCATAGCGACAATCATCCCGATTGTCGCAAGCAAGTACTTGATCCCGCTGCTCCCCGAAGGCTGGACCCCCATGCTCAAGACCGACCTCGAAACAGCGTCCTCCCCCACCGAAGACGTTCAAGAAATCGCCGTCGGCGATGTCGGAACGGCGAAGACGTTCCTCCGCCCCGTTGGCCAAGCAAGCTTTACCATGCCCGACGGCACTACCAAGCTGTTCGACGTGCAAACCCATGGCGAAATCATCGAAGCTGGCACCCAAGTGCAAGTCATCGCCGTGCAAGAAGGCCACATCTGGGTCGGGAAGTAGAAAACCGTAAAAGGAACTTGCCAAAAGAGAGTTCTTTAACTATATTCGCACCGCTACTATTAATGGGGATATAGCTCAGTTGGTAGAGCGACAGGTTCGCAATCTGTAGGTCATGGGTTCGACTCCCACTATCTCCACGCAAAAGAGGCAAGCTTAAGCTTGCCTCTTTTGTTTTATCCATAT
>CAMZGI010000144.1 GCA_947306305.1 uncultured Fibrobacter sp. | reverse complement strand
TTTTTATAAGTTCGTTCTTTTGAACGCATAAAAATGTCGATTTCAGGTCAAATTCTGCATATTTTTAGAAAAACATGTAATTTCGAGTCCCAAAAGTGAAAACTTTTGCTAAAATCATAAAAAGTTTTCACTATACTGAAAACTTTTGTTATTTTTATAAAAAGTGTTCAGTAGAAGGCTTATCCATGATTCAACGAGAGCAGTACATCGCCCCAATCCGAGATTTTTACGACAGCGATCTCATTAAAATCATCACCGGCATACGTCGATGCGGCAAATCCGTTGTCTTGGAGCAAATCTCCAAGGAAATTTGCAAAAAAAGCGAAAACATCATCTATCTAAATTTCGAAAATCGGGAAGTATCTTCAAAAATATCGACTTGCGACGAATTGCTTAGCCACGTGTCGCAAAAAAGAGGTTCGGGCTTATGCTACTTGTTCCTTGACGAAATCCAAAACGTAAAGGACTGGCCCGATGCCTGCAAAACTCTCCGCCTGCAAGACTGTTCCGTTTTTATAACAGGTTCCAATTCTAAACTCCTTTCTAAAGAATTCACTAAAGAACTGAGCGGCCGTTACGTTTCTTTCAGAATAAGACCGTTCGTATTCAAAGAAATCAAAGAGTACCTCACGCAATTGGGTAAAACAGTATCCATCACCGACTACTTGATTTATGGAGGTTTTCCCAAACGCTTCGAATTCAATTCCGAAGCAGCAACTCGCAACTACCTAAATGACCTTGATCAGACAATAGTCATTAACGACATCATCAACCGATACAAGATTCGCAAGCAAGAACTATTTACAAAACTAGCTAATTACGTTCTCATTTCGAACTCACGAATACTTTCCGCGAAGTCCATATACAATTACATTAAGGGACAATTCAACGAATGTTCTGTCAACACCGTAACCAAATATTTAAACTACCTTAAAGAAGCATACGCAATCAGCACCATCAAGCAGTATTCCTCAAAAGCTAAGAGAGAGCTTAACTTTTTCGAAAAAATCTATGACGAAGACGTAGCATTCAATTCCATTCGCGTGTCAGATGGCATATATGACTTGACCCACAACTTGGAAAATATCATCTATAACGAACTTTTATATAGAGGGTATTCATTAAGCGTATTTTCGGGAAAACAAGAAATAGACTTTTGTGCACAAAAAAACTCGAAGAAATACTTTATACAAGTCGCCTATTCTGTTGCAGAACGCTCCACATACGATCGCGAAATGGGTGCATTTGCAGATCTCGATAACGCACACGCAAAGATACTTATTACCAACGATGACATTGATTACTCAACAAGTACCGTTAGACACATTAAGTTGAAAGACTTTTTAGAAATGGACGATTTATAAGGAGGGCGCAAATGCCAGAAGAGATGATTGACATTTTGAACAGCGACGGGACTCCGGCGGGGTATTCCCGCGGCAGGACAGAAGTCCATGCAAAAGGGCTTTGGCACCGCACGATTCATATTTGGGTGTTCGACACCAAAGGGCGAATTTTGTTCCAGCTCCGTAGCCACCTCAAGGAGAACAACCCGAATCTGCTCGACACGAGTTGCGCAGGGCACATTACCGCGGGCGACGACAGCCGCAACGCGGCCATCCGCGAGCTACGCGAAGAGATCGGAATCCAGAAGCGTCCCGAAGATCTTGAATACCTTTTCGTGGCCATTCACGAGACGGTTTTGAACAACGGAACGTACTTCGACAACGAGTATTACGACACGTATAAAACAACGATTAGCACCGAAGAATCGGAACATCTTGTTCCGCAGCCCGGCGAAGTTGACGATTTTGTATGGATGACTCCTAGCGAATTTCTTGCAAAACACGCTAAAAATCCCGAAAAATTCGTCGAGCATCCTAAAGACTACGCATGGATACAGTCAATACAAGATATTCAAAAATAAGCATTAAATAGTTAATGCCCTCCCTCCTTTTATATAAATTTTGTTTGGGTTTGGATTACACACATAATGGAATCGTCGCGAGGGATGGCATCCATGAAGTACAAAAACACTGCAATAGTTGTTGAGGGTGGTGGATTACGAGGTTCTTACTCTGGAGGCATTCTAGACGTTCTCGCCGACAAGGAAATCAAGTTTGGCGGTGCGGCTGGCACGTCTGCTGGAGCCACTCACTTGTGCAGTTTTCTTTCGGAACAAATTGGCCGCAACCTCCGTATTGACACGGTTCATTCCAAAAGTCATCGCTACATGAGCTTTAAAAACTTGCTGCTCACGGGCGATTATTTTGCATTCGACTATTGCTACAAACAAATTCCATATAAAATAGACCCGTTTGATTTTGACAAATTCACAGAAGCATGCAAAAGCACCGAATTCCGCGTGTGCATGACGGATGTCGAAACTGGGCTTGCCGAATATCCACAAATTACGGACTACCGCATCGAAGACAACATGAGCTACATTCGAGCTTCCGCAAGTCTCCCGATTTTAAGCAAGATTGTAAATATTCATGGCAAAAAATACCTCGATGGAGGTGTCGCCGACAGCATTCCTTTTGAATGCATGTTCGAAAGCGGTTTTGAACGTGCCGTGGTCATCCTCACGCGTCCGCTCGGCTACCGCAAAAAACAGAGCAAGGCTCTTCCGCTGGTCAAGGTGGCATTCCGCCACTACCCCAAATTCGTCGAAGCGGTAGCCACCCGCCATATCCGCTACAACCAGGCGCTCGATAAGCTCGCCAAGCTCGAATCCGAGGGAAAAGCGTTCATTTTCCGCCCGAGCAGGCTCATCAAAATTTCGGATATTGAGTCAAATAAGAAGAAAATCGCCAAACTTTACGAACTTGGCATGGAAGACGCCCGCCATAAACTGCCAGAATTGCTGAAATTTTTGGAAGGGTAGATTAGACGAAAGAACGGACCTTCGGTCCTACAGACGACAAATGCGTAAGGCGAATATCGCGACCAAGCTTGCTTGGGCATGATTGAGCCTAGCATTTGGGACTTGTCCAAAGACGAGAGAAGCGGCAAAGCCGCAGTTGGTAGTCTTGAGTTACTAGTAACAGCACCAAAGGTGCTCCCCCTCTTTCGTCTCTCGTCTATCAGCGAAGCGGTCTCTCGTCTAAAAACTGGTGTTGTTGAACATGTTGCAACGAAAAACAACGGTTTCTCAACACATATTCTCAACGTTCAGGCTGAACAATGGTAAATTTATAGTATGCCTGAAGTATTAGACTATCTGGAATACCGCGAGTACCTGAAGGATTGGTTTGTCGAGACCAAGAAAGACAATCCGTTCACTTCGTACCGCTATCTGGGCCAGAAAACCGGCGTTGACCCGGCCTGGCTTGTTCGAGTATTTCAAAAAGAAGGCCACCTGAACGAGAGCACGCTCCCCGTGTTCATTCGAATTTGCGGTCTTGACGACCGTCGTGCCGAATACTTCAAAACCCTTTACAGATTCAACAAGACCAAAGCTAAGCAGACGCTCTCCGAGCTTTACTACAAGCTTTTGGAGCTCCGCTCGCTTGAAACTCGCGTCCTTTCGGAACCGGAACTCGCCTACTTTGGTAGCTGGGCTTGCGCCGCGCTCCGCGCCCTCATCGGCATCACCAAGGACACGAGCGATGTTGCTGGTCTTGGCAAGCATTTAAATCCGCCCATTTCGCAGGATGACGCGCGCAACGCGCTTGGAATTTTAAAGCAACTCGGACTTGTCATCCCGGACGGCACTGGCGGTTGGAACATTACCGACCAGATTATCAGCACCGGCGGCGAAGTCAAGAGTTCTGCGGTCCGCAGCTTCCACCGGCACACGATGGAACTCGCGCAGGAATCGATTGACCGTCATAAACCGGACGAACGCGACATTTCTAGTGTCGTATTTACCGCAGACGAATCCGATTTACCCGAAATCAAGCACAAGATCGAGGAATTCCGTCGAGGGCTTCTGCAATTCGCACGCAAGAGCGAACGAGCCGACCGTGTGTATGCTTTAAATATTGCGATGTTCCCCCTCTCCGACAAGGTGGCCGACCCGGCAACAGGCCCAACCTCGCCTCAAAACAATGGAGGTGGAAAATGAATCTGGGAAAGAAATTATATTTAACGAGTATGGATATGCAGAACAATACAAGACGCATGCTAGCACTAATTGCACCACTGGCAGTTAGCGTTTTGCTGTGCTCTTGCAGTTCTGAAAACGTAGCTGGCGGAGGTCCTAGCGGCACAGAAGCAGGCAACGCCATTACGGCTCAGATTCTCATCGCAAACTCACCTGCCGCAAATGCGCGTGTCAAGCTCATCGACCAGTCGAGCCTCGACGGAAACGGCTATATTGCAACCGCTAACGAAAACGGCATTGTCACTATCGAAAATGTCGCTGTTGGCAATTACACGATGGAAGCCATGCTCAACGGAGCCTCGCTCCAGCTGCCAGTCGAAGTCATCGACACCAAGGGCATGGATTTAGGTTCGCAGACCTTGGAAAAATCCGTCTATATCGGCGGCTCCATTACGGACTTCATTGCAGATTCCACAAGCGAAGGCTTAGACAGCTTGAGCAGCACGGGCTTTGTCAAGTTCCGTGGACTCGACCATTCTGCTTTCGTCAAAAATGGCAAGTTCCAAGTCTTTGGACTCCCGGCCGGCAACCTGAACATGGTGTTTATTCCTAGCGTTCCGAGCGGAACTAAGCACGATACTTTGGACGTGTCTATCAAGGTCGCCGCAGGCGATTCGCTCACGACTCTTAAGCCGAAGACGGAACAAAAGCCGCAGGATACCACACCGGAAACTCCGAAGAACAGCACGCTCCTGATTGAAGACTTTGAAGACGGCGACAACCACAACCTCCTCGCTCCAGAATATACGACAGGCGGATTCGGCGGCATGTGGTCATTGACATCCAACCCGAACTTCATGTTCTTCAACATAACTCCAGAAATAACGGCTGCAACGGCATTTAATCCGTTCATCGCTCTTATCCAAGATGACGGAAACGGAGGCAAGGAAGTCCACTTTAAAGCAGAATTCCCGGATACAGCACTTTACAAGCAACAATACCTTTGCTTTGGCATGTATATCGGAAACCTTGGATGGAGCTACAACTTAAGTTCTGTGGATTCTATAGCCTTTGACGCTTGGGGTAAAGGTTCTGGCGAGATTCAGATTTCTGATGAAAATCGAAAAGTCTCAAATTCTTCATTTGCGGTTCCAATATTTACAGCCGGTAAATACCCCATTGAGCTGACGGAAAAGAAGAAAAGATATAAGATTGCGTTCGCTGACATTTTACCGAATGAAGAAGACCGCAAGAGCATATCTACACTCGCTATCGTATTCCATACCGATGCGGAACTTCACTTCGACAATCTCGAATTTATCGGCAAAGACCTGCTGAATATTTGGAAACAGGATTAATGTCGGGAGCAAATTCCGTCACATCGAACCAAGAAACTTTACACAAAGATCTTGAAAAGGTTGTCCGTAAATATGCACGGACAACTTTTTTGCGTCCTATAGCAGACCACACTCGCGAGGCATTCGTCAAAGCGGAAGAGTTCGTGAGGAAGTTTTACGAAGATGGGAGGAAAGGAGCCCCCGTCCCGGAACAAGTCCGGGATGACATCGTGTGCGGGGGGACAAGTGAAAACGTCGCGAGAACCGCGCCGCGAGCAGTAATTCTCGATTCCGGGTGCGGCACAGGCGAAAGCACTATACACATCGCACGGAAATACCCGAACATTCCCGTCATCGGGATTGACAAGTCTTGCGACCGCTTGAACAAAGCGGGAAACCCCGTGCAAACTTCGGGCGAAGAGGTGCCGCCAAATGCGTTCTGGATTCGAGCAGAGCTGCTCGACTTTTGGAGGCTTGCATTAGACCGCGTTAAGGCTGGCGAATGGTCTATTCCCTACCACGCTGTTTATTACCCGAACCCGTGGCCTAAGCAGAGCGAAGCGACACGCCGCTTTCACATGCACCCGACATTCCCGACGCTCCTTGCGCTCGGAGAGACCATCGAATTACGAACAAATTGGGAAATTTACGCCCGCGAATTTGCTGAAGCCGCTAGAATCGTATATTCGATTCAGATTCCGGATCAAGCCCGGAATGACGTGCAAGGTTTGACAGCGAGAACGCTTGAGTTCTCATTAGAAAACCGCAGCTGTCAAGCTCGGGATGACAAGGGAATAAAAATCACTTGCGAGTCGTTCAATCCCGTGAGCCCCGAGACCGCCTTCGAGCGAAAATACAAAGAAGCCCGCCAAACACTGTGGCGGGTGATTGTTACCGCTTCGCGGCAGTTCTGAGTTCTAAGTTACTAGTTACTGAGGTTGCTTCGCAACAGTTCCAAGTTCGAAGTTACTAGT
>CAMZGI010000143.1 GCA_947306305.1 uncultured Fibrobacter sp. | reverse complement strand
GAATACGATCCGACGCCAGACCAGCTCCGTGCCACAGCCGACATCAAGCGTGATATGGAAAGCCGCCGCCCGATGGATCGCCTTATTTGCGGTGATGTGGGCTTTGGTAAAACTGAAGTGGCGATGCGTGCTGCGTTCAAGTGTGTGGCATCGAACAAACAAGTTGCAATCCTTGTGCCGACGACGATTCTCGCTGCGCAACATTACGAAAACTTCTGCGAACGCTTTGCTGCTTATCCTGTTAAAATTGCGTTGATGAACCGCTACAAGAGCGCCAAGGAAAAGAAGGAAATTTTCAAGGAAATTGCAGAAGGCTCGGTGAACATTGTCATCGGGACGCACGCACTGTTGTCGAACAAGAGCGAGTTCAAGGACTTGGGACTTTTGATTATCGACGAAGAGCAAAAGTTCGGCGTGAAGCAAAAGGAAAAGCTCCGCCAGTTCAGGCTTTCTGTCGATACGCTCAGCATGAGTGCCACGCCGATTCCGCGTTCGCTGCACTTGAGCATGACTGGCGTTCGCGACATTTCGCTCATCAATACGCCGCCGATTAACCGTTTGCCGGTTGAAACGAAGTTGATGTCGCGTGACGACGAAGTTTTGAAAAATGCAATTCTCGATGAACTTGCTCGCGGCGGTCAGGTTTTTGTGGTGAATGACCGCGTGCAGACGATAGCCAAGCTCGCCGAAGAGATTGAGGCGATGGCTCCCGAAGCGAAGGTCGCTGTGGCTCACGGGCAGATGGAAGACCACGAGCTTGAACATGTGATGGATGCATTCCTTTCGCGCAAGTACGATATTCTTGTGAGTACGAGCATTATTGAATCGGGCTTGGATGTGCCGAACGCGAACACGATTATCATCATGAACGCGCACCACTTTGGCATTAGCCAGCTTTACCAGATGCGCGGTCGTGTGGGCCGTAGTAGTGTGCTTGCAAAGGCTTTGCTTGTGATTCCGAAGAAAGGCGAAATCTCGCAAGAATCGATGCGACGCCTAAAGGCGTTGGAACAGTTTACTGACCTCGGCAGCGGTTACCAGCTTGCCATGCGTGATCTTGAAATCCGTGGCGCGGGCAATTTGCTCGGTCAGGAGCAGCATGGATTTATTGCCGAAGTGGGCTTTGAAACGTATGTACGTTTGGTGCGTGAAGCGGTGGAAATGTTGCGTGGCGGAGCTCTCGAAAAGCCAATCCAGCCGCGTGTGGAAATTGGCGTGGATGCTTACTTGCCCGAAGATTACGTGGAAGATGGGCTTACGCGAATTTCGCTGTACCAGCGCATTGCTCGAATTACAGCACCCGCTGACATCCAGAATATCGAAAGCGAACTTATCGACCGTTTTGGTCCAATTCCAGAACCGGCTAGCATGTTGCTGCTCGTGTCGGAACTTGGGCTGTTGGCGGGCCGCTTGCGTATTCAGGGGCTTGCGCTCCGCAAGGGCGTGATTGTCGCGACGTTTGCAGAAACGCCGTCGCCGGATCCGCGTGTGCTGGGCGAAATCAGCAGCCTTTGCACATGCAGCATGCGTTATTTGGGAATGTCGCCGCTCCAAGCGGTGTTCGAAGTCGGGCGTGGAACGCCAGTCGAAATGGCGAAAAAAACGCTCGAAGTGTTCCGAGCGTTCGCGAATATTCAAGTGCAAGCCGCAACTGTTCGGTCGGCGGATCCGCTACTCACGGCACTCGGCGTAGGCGGCACGAACTGATTCGAGGGTGTTCTCCAATTCCGTGAGGATTTCCTCTGGCGTAGTCGTTCCAGCTGCACTTTCACTTGTCATTCCGGATCCCGTTCCGGAATCTCCTTTGCATTCGCCATATTCTCGATCGTTCCCGTCAAGCGAGGACTGGTGTCGAGGATGATTGTTCTGCAAAAACGTCTCATCGGCATCGGTTTCAAAGAATACGCGTTCTTGCGGAATTAGCGGAATTGCCTTTGCAGTACTTTTCTTTTGGAAGCTGTCTTCGTGCAGCGAAAACAAAGCTCCGTAGGGGAGAGCTTTCTTGACAACGCTTGAATCCCCGCCAAAACGATGGAATATGGGGCGTGGCGACTCTTGCAGCCTCGTCAACGTTTGCAATCCCTTGGCATCTTGCCCTTGAGACGTTTCTTGAGGGAATCCTGCTTCTGCTAAAAGCTTTAAAACCCGCTGGTAATCGCCCACGCAGTGGATTTGCAAATCCCGCTGAAGCTCCAAAGCAAGTTTCGCCTGCGTTATAAAAATTTGGTCTTGCGTTCCATCGTCGTAGCCGGGGTACCTTTTGTCGATTCCCGCTTCGCCGACCATCGCAATTTCGTCTTCTTCCAAAGCCGACCGCAATTTCGCAAACATCTCGTCGTCGGCTTGTGTCGCTATCATCGGGTGGATGCCGTATGACGCTTTGAACGGCTTTTGCTCTGTCGAGAATTCTTTTTTCAAGTCTGCGACGATTTTCCATTCCCACGGTTCGCATGCGACCGCGATAAAACCGTAATTCCCGTTGCAAAACAGCTGCGTCAACTGCTTTTGATGGGGTAGTCGTGCCAAATGAATGTGAAAGTCGAACATAATTGCCCCCTGCATTGTTAAAATATATAGAAATTGTGGAAATTCAAAAATATTTGCTTGTTTTTTAGGGGAAAAAAGCCTAGTTTAAGTTTGTTGGTGCGCCAACCTAAGTTTTTTTGAACTCATTATTAAAGGAGTCGCTATGCGCGATTTACTAGAAAAAGCTCTGAATAAAGGTTTGACAGTTTCTTTTACATCCGAAAATGGCTTTGATGTAATTCGAATTTCTTCTGGCAACGATGTTGTTGCAAGTTGCAGCCTCGGTACGACCAGCTTCCGTGCATCCGTCGAAGAATCCCTCCAGGCACTTTTGCTTGACTTGGAACGTAAAGGATTCTAATAGGCGTTAGGTTTCAGGGGTTAGGGGTCAGGTGATATATTGTGGCTTCGCCACCTTTAATATAGATGCACGAAGTGCATGATTCTTTTCCTAAAGCCTATAACCTGATACCTGTAACCTTAAAGCAAAAAGCCCCTGACTGGGGGCTTTTGCTTTTGTATCTACTTTATACGTTGTGAACAAAAACGACCGGTTTATACCGGTCGTTTTGTAAGTCTTAATTGATGCGACCGATCAAGTCGCCCGAAATCGTGTAATCCTTGGACGCTGCGTAGCTGTGGAAGCCTGCAGACAAGGAGAAACGGTCGGTGAGGGCTTTTTCGAGGTAGAGAGCGCCGAGCACATCTTTGACGTGCTTCGTCTTGCTGCCAATGTAGTCCTTGTGGTTGTAGCGGTCGTTGACGTATTCAGCTTCGAGAATCACGCGATCGACAGTCTTGAAGTTGAGTTCGATGCCGCCAGTGACAGGCACGACCATGTCGTCCGAAGCATCCATGAGCGCGACTTCGCCAAAGAGCGTGAAGAAGTTCGGGATGACCGGGTAGCGGAACTTCAAAGAAATGTTGTGTTTGATGTCTGCTTCGCTGTCGTGAACTTTGTCAAAGATGTTGCTGCGGTAGCCAAGCTGGATTTCAAAGAGTTCCAGGCTCGGGAGGTCGTGGAAGTTGAACACGGCGCGCAAATCGCCCTTGTTCAAGTGCTGTTCCTTGCTGATGAAGGAAATTGCGATATCCATGTTTTCATTTGGCATGAATCCAAATTCAAACTGGTTTTCGGCATCTTGAGTGGAGAGGAATCCGTATTTGTAGCCGTCGATGTAGCCACCGAAGTAGTCGCCGTTCTTGTCGGTGTTGTCCCAACGACCGACCTTGAAGCTGAACCATCCGTTGCTCTGGTATGCCCATGCTTCGTCGAGCGTGAAGTAGTCTTCGGCATTGGCGACGGCCTTGTTGTCGATATCGGTCTTCAAGTCGCCCGGGTAGAACGCCATGCCGATTTTGCCCTTGAAGTTTTCTGTTTCGGCGAGAATTGCGAAGTTGGCTTGTCCAGTCCATTTTTCGAAGTTGTTGGACGCGTCGTCGTCTTCGGATGTCCAAAGAACTTTGCCAGCTTGGAGTTCAAAGTCGGCGTTGATGTCGAAGTCGATCTGGTTGACGGTGAAAACCGCGTTTTCGATCATCTTCTTTTTCTTGTGGCTTGTCGTGGTTTGCTGTTCTGTGGTGGCGACTTCTTCAGCTGCAGGAAGCGGTGACGAAACTTCCATAGCCGGAGGCGGTTCTGGAGCCTTTACTTCGGCGACTGGGGCCGGGATTACAGGTGCTGGCTCGGGGACGGGTTCTGCAACTGGAGTCGGAGCCGGGATGACTGGGGCCGGAGCTGCGGCTTCGGGAGCCGGTGTTGGCGAGAGCGCGGGGAGCACTACCGGGAGCACAGCTTTGGCTTCGGTGGTCTTGATTTCGGCGGCTGGAACTTTTTCGACTGCTGCCTTTGCGTCTGCGACGGGAGCCTTGGCCTGTTCGGCTGCTGCCTTCACTTCTTCGGTCGGGACTGCTGCTGCAGCCTTCTCTTTGGCGGCGGTAGCTTTTTTCTTGACTGCGGTCTTTGCTTTTGCCTTTGCTGCAGCGGCTTTAGCTTCTACAGCCGGTTTAGCTTGGTCTGCTGCGGCCTTGACATCTTCTGCCGTAGGAGCTGCAAAAACGGATGCAGCCATAAGGCAGGTGGCTAGAAACATTTTTTTCATTACACAATCTCCTTGAGTATAATTTTATGTTAAAATTCTTGTTTAAATGTTAGTAAAAATCTCTTAAACATTTTTTTTACTAGAATATGAGCTATTGATAATCTAATCTAATAATCCAAAAGAGGTAAACTGTTTTGAGAAAAATTTTTTTGGTGGTTGTGGGTGTTTTGGCAATAAATTCTTTTGCCCAAATGAAATTGGAAGTCTATAAAAAATATAATGGCGAAATAAACGAAGCACATCCGCTGGGGTATTTGATGTCTTCGGACGCCATCAAAGAACTGCCTATCCCGAAAGACAGGATTGAACACGAAAGCTTTGTGGATGTTCAAGAGAAAGTCCGTGGCTCTAACGGGAAAATGAAGACCGTCACGAAAAAGCAGCGCATTGTCACTTACGAAGAGGTTGAACCGAAAAGCCCGCCTCGCTTTGTCCCTGTGAACTGCAAGTTTGGCGATGTGTGGGTCAAGCGTTCGGAACTGGACCGCTTTATGCAAGAATATGCGGATTTGAGTGGCGAATACGTGTCCGAAACAGGACGTGTTGTTCTTAAAAGTTCGCCCAGCAATGCAAGCCGCTTTAACATTATTGTGCAAAATGGTACGGGCGATGATGTTGCCGAAATCGAGATGGGAAACCTCGAAAAGAAGAATATCAATGGTCATGCCCGTTTTGTGTATAAAGAAGAAGGTTGCGCCGTTGGCGTGGATGTGTTTAACCGCGTCGTGAGAGTGGCGCAGCATGGCTGCGAAGATTACAATGCCGGCCAATACACGCTTGCAGGCAATTATCCGACATTCAAGGGCAATAACCGCATTGTCGAAACGTTTAATTTGGATTCATACACCTTTACTTATTCAAAATACTTGTGGTGCGCGAGTGGCTACGACACATGTGAACCGCTGAAAGACGAACATGGCCCCGTGAGCATTACATGGAGCAAGGACGGACATGGCACGATTGAACGCCGTGCAGGGAGTTCTGTGCATACTTATCGCGCGATGGAACGTGTCATTCCGCATAAAAGAGATTATTTTAAGGGAGAAAAGCCGATTGCGATTAAAACCAAGCGTACGGACATGAGCGGCGAATGGATGAATTGGTATTTTTATCCTCGTGCAGGCCGCTTTAAGATGATGCGTTCTGGTCAGCGTCACGATGCGGCTTACATGGAAATTTACGAACCTGTAAAAGAAGATGATTAAGAGTGGGCTTCGCCCAAGCCCGTAATAAGTAAAAATGTACTTCTTGCGGGCGGGGCCCCAGCTCGGAGTTGACGCCTATGGCGTCAGCGGCTTCACTCGGTCATGAACGCCTGCTAGCAGTCGTTCGCGACTCTCGTTTTGCACGCTACTGCGAAGAAAATACCTTGGCCGACGCTTTATTCTCTCGACGTAATTCTGATTATCTGTTGATTTGATTTAAGTCTCGCTTTTATTTATAAATGAATTATTTATTTTTTTTATGATTGTTTATTAATTGTAGTGAATTGTTGCAGAAGATTATGATTAAGTCGATAGATCAAAGCCGCATTTTGTTTTTAGATTCGGGGCCGCTGGTGCGGCTTCTCCAGATGCACCCTGACTATTATCCCGTGGTTTCGGGCGTGTTGGATGGGGTTTATGAGAACAACGTGCAGGTTTTGGTCTCGTCTGTGACTTTGTTTGAAATTTGCAAAAAGGCGTATGGGTCAAATGACGGCGTGCTTGCAAGGCAGTACCGCGAGTTTTTCGAGAA
>CAMZGI010000142.1 GCA_947306305.1 uncultured Fibrobacter sp. | reverse complement strand
TTCTGCCCCATCGACGTGTTCCAGATTCACCTTCCCAACTGGATTTTCGTCGCATTCATGACATTTGTAATTGCAGCATCCGCAAACGGAACAAACTTCACGGACGGTCTCGACAGCCTAGTTTCTGTGCCGATTCTCACCAGCATGTTCTTTGTCGGGCTTGTGGCTTACGTGAGCGGCAACTTTATCTTTAGCCAGTACTTGAGCGTGCCGTACCTTCCCGGCTGCGACGAACTTTTCCCGCTTGCAACCTCCATCGCAGGCGCGTTGCTCGCTTATCTGTGGTTCAACAGCCCTCCGGCTGAAATCTACATGGGCGACGCGGGGTCCGTGGGCTTTGGCGCAACTATCGGCATCATGTTCATTCTCGTGCAAGCAGGGCTATTCCTCCCCATCGTGTGCATTATCATCATCGCCGAAGCATGCTCTGTGTTGATGCAAATTACGTGGTTCAAAATCACCAAGAGAACGACTGGCGAAGGCAAGCGCATTTTCCTTTGCGCACCCCTCCACCACCATTACCAAAAGAAGTGGGACGGACGTTTCCCGAGCAAGCCGCTCATGAACTCCAAGATTGTGTGGCGCATGCACTTGGTGAGCATCTTCGCGCTCATCTTTAGCATGGTCGTGTTCTTTGGAATTAGATAGACGATAGGCGGCAACGCCGCTCACGGCCCATTGCTCACAGCACATTGCACACGGCTGAAAAATCTTATCGCATTTGTTCGCGGCAAGCTTGTTCAGCCGAGCGTCCATCCGTGGATTTGTAATCCAGCAAGCCCTGCAAAATCAACGCAGCCTGTTCCAGTTCCGGCGTAGAAACGCAAGCATTATTAGAGATAATCATCTGCAAATACTGCTTTTGGCGGTCAAGGTTGCATTCATTGCCATACAAAGTCGCGAGCTTGAACATGCTAGCGCAAGCCTTCAGCCCCTGCGGGTTAGAATCCACAAGGTTCGTCAAAAGCGTTTTCGCCTTTTCCGCCTGTTTTGCTTCGATCAAGCAAAGCGACATCCAGTAAAGAGCGCTTTCGGCCATTTCGCCAGTCTTCATCAGCTCATAGACTTGCTTAAAGCCGTTGTAGGCAATCTTGTATTCGCCACGGTGGTAGTCGGAATGCGCAGTATTGAACATCGTTTCGGCTTCAACCATTTTTTCGGCATCCGCTTCCATCACGGTGCTTGCGGCGTTGCCGCTCACCACGACTTTCTTAGCCAGGATCTTGTCGGACTTGCCCAACAGCAAATCCAAGCGATAGATGATTTCTTCTTGGCGGGTGTCGCGACGAATGGACTCGTCGCCAAAACGCTTTGTCAAAAGCGTCACGTCGGTCTGCAAACGCTTTTGAGCAACGGCAGCGGCCTCCAACTGAGCACGGACGCTGTCAAGTTGAGCACGCAAAGATGCATTCTCAGCAGAAAGAGCCTGATAGAGAGAATCGTCCTTCGCCATGACTTCGTCGCCAACAGCCTTCATTTCTTTTGTACGCAAAATCGTAATGCTGCTGCATCCCGAAAGCATAAACGCAGCAAGGACAACACCTAAAGAAACAGTCTTAAGATTCACGGTTCAACTCCTACTCAATCGTCACACGGAAATGGGCTCTACGGTTCTTGGCATACGCTTCTTCGTCCGACCCCTGAACCTTCGGGCGTTCCTTGCCATAGCTCACAGAACGGAGCTTGCTACCGTCAACGCCATACGCCACCAAAAAGTCCCTGACAATCGTCGAGCGGCGAGCCCCTAAAGTCAAGTTGTAATCTTCGGTGCCGCGAGCATCGGTATGCCCTTCAATCGTCACGACAAAGCGATTTTCGTTAATGAGAATTTCAGCCACTTGCACAAGAATCCGCTTCGCGGCTTCGGTCAATTCTGCACGGTCATAGTCAAAATACACATCGTCGAGCATGATGCGGTTAATCATTTCTTCCAGCTTTGCACGTTCCGCTTCGAGGCGTTCTGCTTCAAGCTTGGCTAAAGAATCCGCGCTCAACGTATCAGTAACAATAGGCTCAAAATTGAGCGTAGAATCTGCGGGCTGTTCCGCCGCAGTTTTTGGAGCCGGGTCTGTTTCTGGCTGTTCTTGGTTAGCGCAGCCCCACGCAAAAAACGATGCCACTGCACCCACCAAAGCAAGTTTTAACAATTTATTCAAAATACGCCTCCCCTTTATTTAAATTTCTTTTCGTCAAAGAACCAAGACCATGTAGGCGATGTATTCTCGGTTCCGTTCGTAATACGCGTTACGCCGCTGCCGTCTTTACGCATAATATAAATCTGATAATTGCCGCCACGGTCGCTTGCAAACGCAATCAGCTTGCCATCCGGAGACCACGAAGGGTGTTCGTTATTCCCCGCATTCGAGGTCAGCTGCACAATGTCCGTACCATCCAACGCGCAAGTGTAAATGTTCATTTTGCCGTCATCCATCGACGTATAGACAATGCGGTCGCCTTCGGGAGACCAGCTCGCACGTTCATTGTAATGACCCATGTAAGTAATGCGACGAACATCGGTGCCATCATGACCTACGGCATAAACTTGCGGAGAACCGCCGCGGTCGCTTGTGAACAGCACTTCGCTTGCAAACGGGCTCCATGCAGGGCTAACCTGGTTCGAATTCAAATGCAAGAACTTTTTCGCAGAACCGCTCTTGATATCGCCGCGATAAAGATCAGTTTTTCCGTTGTCGGTCACCGAGAAAAGGAGTTCACCAGTTTTGGGATTGACCGCAGGGCTAAACGTCTGGGCAAACTGCGTGAAAATCGCACGTTCCTGACCGCCAAACGTGATAGAATAAAGGTTCGGGCGATGCTTTCTAAAGTTCACATAAACTAAGCCCTTGTTTCCCTGCATCCACACAGGCATCATGTTGATGGACGTATCGCGAGTAATCTGCCGACGACCAAAACCATCGTAATCCGAAACAACCACCTGCTTCACGCCATCAATTTTAGAGACGTAAGCAAGCTTTGTCGTAGCCACGCCGCGTTCGCCGAACAAACGATAAACGACCTTGTCGAAGAACGAATGAATAGCCAAACGAACGTCTTGGGGCTTGACCGTATAGCTTTCGCCAAGTAGCAAATCCTTTGTTTCGGCGGCATACAAAAAGCAATCGAGCTTGATTTTTCCGTTGCTGAGCTTAGTCGCTTGCCCCGTCACGTACTGGCGAGCACGCTTTTTGCTGAACAGCACCAAGTCGAACTGGTTTGACGGAACTGCTTCAAAGCGGCCAGAAAGGTTTGCATCTCGCGTGAGAATCAAATGCGGAGCTTCGCCGTTCCACTTGATTTTGCCTTCTTCTTCAAACGGAACAACGCCAATCGGCATCAGCTTATAAACAGAAATGCCCACATCTACAGCAATCGTGTCAATCGCCGCCATTGCAGGAACAGCAAGCATCATCGCAATCAACGCAACAAACAATTTCATCTTTCTCATCATAAATTCAATTCCTAATTATCTAAGTTCTGCCAACAGCCTACTGCCAACTAACGCCTAATTCGGCGTAAAGTTAAACTGCAACACAAGACTCGAACCGCTGTACGTCGGCGGAAGTTCTGGCAACTTCGAAATCTTCACGGCACGCACCGACAAGTGGTCCCATGTACTGTTCGACGAAGAACGCTTGAGCAAAACGCCCGTAATTTCGCCTGAACGCAGCACAGAGAACTGCACCGTCGTCTTTGCATCCTGCGGAATAGAAAGTCCATTCGGCGGATTGAAATTGCTCATAATTTTCGCCTTTGCGCGTTCCAAGAACACTTGCATCAACGGATCCATGTCAATCGGGTTCACCGCCTTGAGGCTCGGCAGTTCAAACGATTTTTTCAAGTTCAAGTCGCCAATGTCAAAGTCGTCGTCTTCCTTCGGCTTTTTCTTGGGCTTGGGTTCCGTCTTTTTCTTTTCGACAGGCTTCTTTACAGGCTTTTCAACCTTTTTCTCGACTGGCTTTGGCTTTTCTTCGGGCTTCACCTCGTCAGGCTTCTTTTCTTCGACTTTTGGAGGTGGCTCCGGCGGGGGTTCCGTTTTCGGTGCCTCCGGCGTCAATTCCTTCTCGGGCTTAGGCTCCGGAGGAACTTCGGGTTGAGATTCTACAGGCGGAACGGTCTGTTCGGGCGGCGTTTCTACAGGAGGCTCGGGAGGCGTTTCCACGGGCTGTTCCACAGGAGGTTCCTCAACTTTTTCGACAGGTTCTTCTACCTGCGGCTCGGGTTCTGCAACCGTCTTCTCGACTTTCGGTTCCTCTTTCGGAGTGGGTTCTGGCGGCACAGGCTTTGCGTCAGCCATTCTCACAACCTGGTCCACTTGCACCATTTCGAATATGGGAATTTCCTTAGACGGCTTGCTCATATCTATAAAGTGCAGGCCATACAGAATCCCAATGACGACCACATGGAATACGACAGCGGACACGATGATTTTAATCAACGTTCCATCGTCTTCCGTCGAGAAATATTGGATTTGTGACTTATTCCTATTCATTTATCCAATTCGTCTTTAGGCGTCATCGTAAGGAAGCCAAGCTTTGTCACGCCAAGCTTTTGCACCAAGGTCACCACCTTCATTACAAAACCGTAGCTCACGGATTCGTCCGAGTTGATGACAACAGCCATTTCGCCGTTCCACAGCGACTGGAAAATGCTCTCGAAGCTTTCCATATCGACTTGCATATCGGCAATGAAAATTTCGAGATTCTTGGTAATCGAGACTTTTAAAAGCTTTTGCTGTTCCATCGTCGGAGCTTCGACTTTAGGAAGGTTCACCTTCACGCCTTGGCTCATCAACGGTGCGCACAAAATAAAAACAATCAAGATGGCGAACACGATATCGATCATGTTCGTGAGGTTCAATTCCTGCTTTAGATCCTTGCGGCGGCTGCGTTTCACGCGTCCTCCTCGGAAACTCCTTCAACAGTCAGCAAGTCCCCTCTTTTGAACAAACTCAAGACCTGCGATCCAAAATTGTAGTACGAGATTTCGTTACGCCCATTACACGAGGTAAAGTAGTTATACCCAGCAGAGGCTGGAATTGCAACGATAAGACCGGCAACAGTCGTGATAAGAGCCATGGCGATACCCGGAGCGACAACGGTCAAGTCCGCAGAACCATGATGGCCAATCTGGAAGAACGCAATCATGATGCCCCACACCGTGCCCAAAAGTCCGAAGAACGGAGCGAGGTTGGAACTTGTTGCAAGGAACGTCAAGAAGCGGTCTTCGCCCATGCGGATTCCTTCAATAGAACGCTGGATGGCATCTTCGAGCAAAGACGAGCGGTGCTGAATGGATTCAAAGCTCACCTTGCCCTTGAACTTGGAGGCTTCAATCAGAACTTCGGCACTCAAGGAGCGGAGAGCGCTATCCGTGGACATGTCGCAAAGCTTTTGGAGATCCGAAAACTTTTTGACTCTGCAAAATTGCCTAAAGAACATCGCATTGGCACGCAGATTGGCTTTGTTTTTAAAGAATTTTACAATAATGATTCCCCACGAACCCAGCGACATAAAGGCAAGAATGCCTAAAATTATCATCGTAACGACATCAGACTGGGTCACCATCTGCAAAACAGGTACCGTATTGTTCAAGATAGCCTCCGAAATTTACTTTTTTACAGAAATTATAAAATCCATATATAAAATACAAAAAACAAAAATTTAAAATGCCGAAAAATGGGAATCAACACTTTTTTTGACAAAACTATCGAAATTACAACTTTGCAAGTTTTTTTTTGTATATTAGACACATAAACTTAAATCATGGATTTCATTCCAAGGAGAAAAAACATGAAAAAACTGTTCGCATGCCTCGCTCTTGCAGCACTCTTCGCAGGCTGCTCCAGCAATCCTCCGCAGACCCCGCAAGAAAAGTCTGCAGGCCTTCTCGTCGAAATGCAGATGCAGAAGAAGAACTATCTCAAGCAGCATATCCCGGCTGGCATTGGCATCGGCGAATCCGCAGACGAACAGATCGCCTACGAAAAAGCTGACCAGAACGCTCGCGTGGACCTCGCCAAGTCCATCGACGCTCACACCAAGGCACTCGTAAAGAACTTCAAGGAAGATGTCAGCGGCGAAATTGCCGAACACTTCCAGAGCACATCCAAGACTGGTGTTGACGCACGCCTCAACGGCGCAACCCTCAGCGATGTCAAGGTCGAAACTACCGCCGACGGCAAGTACAAAGTCTATGGCGTGATGACGCTCGACACCGACCTCGTCTCTGAATTCATCAAGATGCTCGAAGAACAGCAGAGAAAGGACGAAGCAGAAAAGGTTCGCGCCGCTGCTGAAAAGGCTTACGCCGAACTTGACGAAATGGAATTCTAATCCAGTTTAGATTTCAAACCTCAGAAAAAAAGGCCTTGGCT
>CAMZGI010000141.1 GCA_947306305.1 uncultured Fibrobacter sp. | reverse complement strand
ACGTATTAAAGAAGTGGTATAACATTTAATGCCAGACCCTGCTAGTAAAAAGAAACGCTACAAAATCGATTTCCTGTGCGAGGGGAACATCGAGTCTTTCCCGTGGAAGGACAAGTTCGAAGCGATGGCCCGCAAGCTCCTTGCCGAAGAAGGCAAGGAAAATAATGTCAATATCGTGCTTTGCACTGACGAGTTCGTGCGCGAGATGAACAAGAATTACCGCGGTCTCGACAAGGTGACCGACGTGCTCTCGTTCGAATGGCACGATGAAATTCCAGGCGAAGAAGAAATGCTTGGCGAAATCTACATCGCAAGGGATCAGGTCAAGCGTCAGGCCCCGGAATACGGCAACAGCTTTTTTGCTGAGATGAAACGCGTGATTGTTCATGGCTTGCTCCACCTGTCGGGGTACGACCACATGAAGGCTGCCGAACGCAAGGTCATGCGTGCTCGCGAATGCGAGTTCTTGGGACTGGATCCGTACAAGGACAAGGAGAGCATGAATGGGTGATAGCACCATAGCCATCGTTCTTCTTTGCACATTCCTTTTTATTTCGGCATCGTTCACTCTAGTCAAGGCTGTATTCGCAGCCATCTATGCGAAGCGTGATTCTCGCGACCGCACTGACCGCGAAGAAAAAATAGCGACGATTGTGGAAACGGGCGGCTACAACGAAACGGTCTCCATCGGGCGAATTTTCTCGGACGTGGGCATTGGCGTATTCGGCTATTGCCTGTTCTTGAACGCTCCGTGGCAATGGGTTCACGATTTTTGGCTGATCGCACTTGTGGCGTACATGGTGTGTGCCTGTGCCGTCATTTACGTGGTGACGATATTCATACCGAACTTGATTGGAAATTTAAAGCCAGATACTTTATCTGTAGTTTTAGTTCCTTTGTTCAAGCTTATCCGCTTGCCGTTTGTGCCGATAGGCAAAATGTGCCATGTCGTTTACCTCAAGCTTTTGAACGCTTTGGGCTACGATGCCAAACTCAGCTTTTTGACTGAGGAACGCCGCGACGCAGTGCAGGCCGATCTTTCGGATTCTTCGCTGGCCGAAGGCGAGGGGCTTGAAAAAGAAGAACGCCAGATGATCCTCAACATCTTCGATTTTGTGGAAACTCCCGTGCGCGAAATCATGACCCCGCGTGTGGATATGTGCGCGATTGACGTGGATACCTCGCTCGAAGATTTGGTGAAAGTCTTGAACAACGAACGCCATTCCCGTTTGCCGGTCTATAAGGATACGGTAGATAATATTGTCGGCATTCTTTCGAACCGCGATTTTTTGGAATGGTTTACGGAACATCGCGACGAACCGTTTGATTTGATGAAAATTGTGATGCCGCCAGTTTATGTGCCGTACCACAAGAAAATTGACGATTTGCTGACGGAGCTGCGCAAGACGGGTAACCAGCTCGCGATTGTCGTGGATGAATACGGCGGCACGGCAGGGCTTGTGACGCTCGAAGACATTCTCGAAGAAATCGTGGGCGAAATCCGCGACGAAGACGACATGGACGAAGACGAGGACGTGCAGAAGCTGAAGGATGGACGCTACATTCTCGACCCGTTGATGACGCTTTCGGATTTGGAATACGAACTCGATGTGGAACTGAAACCGCCTGAGAATTCTCACGTGGAAACGCTTTCCGGCTTGATTCAGGCAACGCTCGGAATCATCCCGTCGCCGGGAGCCGAAGTCAAGATTCAGGGCTATACGTTCCGCGTTCTGCGTATGGATGGAACCCGCATGGAAAAGGTCATGATGATCCTCCCTGCTGGCGTGAAAGGTCCTAAGACGCGAGCTCTGCATAAAGTGTAGATGCTGGTGCTCCATGCAAATGAAAAATGCCGCGACTCGCGGCGTTTTCTGTATTTGTGATATTGCTGAATATCGAACCGACTGTTTTGCCGATAATAAATACAATGACGATATAATTGAAATTTTAAATTTTGCGGTTCGATGGTGCTTTTTTTGCGTTTTCTCCAAATAAAAGAGTATTTTGGATGAATTTATGTTTTTTCGTAAGAACTCAGGTCTATTGCATTGCTGTTTGGATGTGCGTATATTGGCGGATAGCGATACTGGAGAGGAGCGAAAATGAAAAAGATTGAAAATGAGGTAGTCTCGTTAAATCCGTTGACTGCGGCTGGAATTGAAAAGATGATTCTGGTCATTCGTGATAAGCAAGTGTTACTTGATCGCGATTTGGCAACGCTTTATGGAGTGGAAACGAAGCGTATCAATGAACAGGTAAAGCGAAATATAGAGCGTTTTCCGGAGGAATTCTGTTTTCAATTGACTTTGGAGGAGGCTTCTTGTTCTTCAAAGTCGCAATTTGCGACTTTGAACGTTAGCGGCAATAAGCGCGGTTTTAATGTGAAAAAAATGCCCTACGCATTCACGGAACAAGGGGTAGCCATGCTTTCTGCTGTATTGCATAGTGAAAAAGCTATAAAAGTTAGCATTGGCATTATGAAAGCCTTTGTTGCTATGCGCCATTTTTTGATGCAAAATGGCGGCTTTGTCAATCGTCTTTTGTAAAATCCATGTAAAGTGTAAATAAAACCTTTGCGAAGTCTTTGCTTTTGCCATTGCATTCCTGCGAAGGACTTTTTATCTTGATATTTGTTAAAATCGTATATTTTGGGTATGATTTACATTGTAGAAGACGATCTTGAAATCCGCGAAATGGAAGCCTATGCGCTTAGAAGCAGTGGCTTTGAAGTCTGCGCGTTCGATTGCGCTAAAAAGCTGGATGAAGAGGTCAAAGTCTGCGTGCCGGACTTGTTCATTTTGGACATTATGCTCCCCGGCGAAGACGGTCTTAGCATTTTAAAGCGCCTCCGTGCTCAGGAAAGTACCCGGAACGTTCCGGTCATCATGCTGACGGCCAAGGGCTCCGAGTTGGACAAGGTCAAGGGCCTTGATTTGGGCGCCGATGACTATATTGCAAAACCTTTTGGCATTCTGGAATTTGTTTCACGCGTAAAGGCGTTGCTCCGACGTTCAGGCATGAACCTCGAAGCCGAAGAATCGAAAATCATTTCGCTCGATGATGTGACGCTCGATGAGGCCAAACACACCGTGGTGGCTGGCGGCGACAATGTGGAACTGACCTACAAGGAATACGAACTTCTGAAATTGCTTTTGTCGCACCCGGGGGTTGTCTATTCAAGGCAACAGATTCTGGAAAAAATCTGGGGCATTGATTTCAAAATGGACACGCGGACCGTCGATATGCACATCAAGACGCTCCGACAAAAACTGGGCGAGCAAGGGTCAATCATTCAAACTATACGTAACGTCGGGTATAAAGCGCAATGAAAGACCGTATACGATACAGCTTGATTTATATGGGTGTCATTGCCGCCCTCTTGGCTGTATTTTTTACGGTGCGAGTCTTCGAAGACGAAATGGCGGACCAGCTCAAGGTCCACTTGCGCGAAAACCTGCGTTTGATCGAAACCGCCTACATTGATGGATCGCTCGATAGCATGCCGCAGAAGTTGTCGCGGTTTGCTAGCGCCGATTTGCGAATCACGCTGATTGATTCGACGGGTAAAATCATTTACGATAGCGATGCGAAAGCCGCTGAAATGGAAAACCATTACAATCGCGAAGAAGTGTTCGATGCGATGGAAAAGGGCTTTGGCGAAGACCTCCGCTATTCTTCTACCTTGCAGGCCAAGGCGTTCTTTTTTGCAAAGCGCTTGAAAGACGGCAATGTCTTGCGCTTGGGAATGCGTCAGGCGAATTTGCAGCAGGCCTATTCAAAGACGATGCCTTACCTGATTGCCTTGTTTGTTGCCGTTGTCGCGGCAGCCATCTTGATTGCGATTGGGCTTAGCCGTGCGTTCATCAGTCCGCTTCGGAAGCTCGTGGACCAGCTAGGCACACCCGAATGGATGAATATCGAAAATGTCTATAAGGAAATTGAGCCGCTTGTCAATACCATCCGCAAGCAGGATCTCGAATTGCAACTGACGATTGAGCAGCTTTCGAACGAAAAACAGAAAATCTCGCATTTGAAGGATGAATTTACCGCGAACGCCTCGCACGAACTGAAGACTCCGCTGACATCCATTTCGGGCTATGCGGAACTGATTGAAAGCGGTATGGCAAAACCCGAAGACGTCAAGATTTTTGCAGGCAAGATCCACAAGGAAGCGAAACGCCTCCAGTCGATTGCCAACGACATCATTACGCTTTCCAAGCTCAATGACCGCGAAAGCGAACCCTTGGACCTCAACGAAAAAATCAACCTTTGGAATCTGGCTCATAGCTGCATCGAAGGCTTGATGCTGAATGCGAACAAGAAAACCATCCAGCTTTCGCTTGACGGCAACCGCAATACCGAAATTACGGGAAATTCCAAGTTGCTTTTCGAAATGATTTTCAACCTGGTGGATAACTCCATCCGTTACACAGAACAAGGCGGAAAGGTCGTTATCGTCGTTGAAGAAAACGCCATTGTCGTGAAAGACACGGGCATTGGAATTCCTGAAGAATGCCAGTCCCGCATATTCGAACGGTTCTACCGCGTGGACAAGAGCCGTTCCAAGGAAACGGGCGGCACAGGCCTCGGACTCTCCATTGTCAAGCACATTGCCGAAGTCCATCACGCTGCAATACATCTGAAATCGACTGTCGGATTCGGCACCGAGGTCAGAATCGATTTTAAATCTTCTAAAACAACTAAGGTCGTATGATACTCGCTATTTTAAAAATGATTGGTTGCCTAGCTCTCCTCATGTTCGGCATGAAGACGATGAGTGAAGGCCTGCAGAAACTCACCGGTGGGCACCTCCGTACTGTTCTTGGGACTATGACAAAGCATCGCGTGGGCGGACTTTTGACCGGTACGTTCGTGACCGCCGCCGTGCAGTCTTCGACGGCAACGACTGTGATGACCGTGAGCTTTGTGAACGCGGGGCTCTTGACGCTGAAACAGGCTATCCCCGTGATTATGGGCGCAAACATCGGTACGACCGCGACCGCGTGGATCATGTCGATTTTTGGATTCCAGTTCAACATGAGCAGCGTCGTTTGGCCGTTCTTTGGGCTTGGAATCGTGCTCACGTATGTCCGCAAAAACAGCGTAAAAAGCTTTGGTGAATTTGTTTTCGGTTTCGCCTTTATGTTCCTCGGCCTTACGACGCTCCGTGAAAACGCCGTGGCGATGGACTTGTCGCACAACCAGACGATTATCGACTTCTTTGCCTCGACGGGTGGCTGGGGCATTTTCAGCACGCTTTTGTTCCTCTTGCTCGGCGGCATCCTCACGATGTGTGTGCAGTCTTCGGCAGCCATCATGGCCATTACGCTTATCCTTTGCAGCAGCGGCGTGCTCCCGATTTACCAGGGCATTGCGCTTGTGATGGGTGAAAACATCGGTACGACGGTGACTTCGAACTTGGCGGCTCTTTCGGCAAGTACGCAGGCTAGGCGCGCGGCTTTGGCGCACATGCTCTTTAACGTGTTCGGCGTGGTGTGGATTCTCATCGTCTTTAACCCGTTCGTGAACATGGTTTGCCATGTGGTGGGCTTCGATCCGACCTTTGTGCCGCAAACTCAAGAAGAAATCGCACAGGCGAGCGTGCGAGTGACGTATGCGCTTTCTGGATTCCATACCGCATTCAACCTTTGCAACGTGCTCCTTTTGATTTGGTTTATCAAGCCGATGGAAAAACTCATTTGCAAGATTATCAAGGATAAGGAAGACGGCGACGATTTCAAGATTCAATTTATTAGCGCGGGCCTTATGAGCACTGCAGAACTTTCCCTGTATGAAGCTCGTCAGGAAATCAGTTTGTTTGTAGAAAAGACCGAAAAAATGTTCCACATGGTGCCGGAACTTTTAAAAATAAAAGATGAAAATGAATTCAATAAGCTCTTTGAACACATTGAAAAGTATGAATCGATCAGCGATCGCTTTGAAGTTGAGATTGCAAATTATTTGAATCAGGTCTCTACGGGGCGGTTGAGTCCCGAAAGTAAAACCGCGCTACAATCCATGATGAAGGAAATTTCTGAAATCGAAAGTATCGGAGACGCCTGCTACAATATGGCGCGTGTGATTCGCCGAAAGTTCCAAGGCGAAGAAGACTTTACTGAAGAACAGTATAGCCACATTGACCAGATGATTAAACTCTGTAACGATGCGCTTGCACACATGGTGGCTGTTGTTGAAGATGTTCCTTTGGCAAATGCTCTAGATGCGTTGAAATTTGAATACCAGATTAACGATTTCCGCAAAACGCTCAAGGAAAAGAACGTCGAAGATATCAATGCCCAACGTTATAGCTATCAGATTGGTGTACATTACATGGATATCATTAACGACTGCGAAAAATTGGGCGACTACATTGTAAACGTCGTTGAAGCCCATGTGAACCACCGCCT
>CAMZGI010000140.1 GCA_947306305.1 uncultured Fibrobacter sp. | reverse complement strand
TGTTCGAAGTCAAGGTTCCGGCCGCTGTCACCAGCACCAAGGAATTCCGCGCTCCGATCCACGGCGACGCTCCGAAGTTCGTGAACGAAGTCACCGCAGAAATCATCAAGGGCAACGGCGAACTCCTCCCCGTTTCCAAGATGCCTTGCGACGGCGTGTTCCCGACCGCTACCACCAAGTACGAAAAGCGCGACCTCGCCCTCAACATCCCGTCCTGGAATCCGGACGCTTGCGTGCAGTGCGGCAAGTGCGCCATGGTCTGCCCGCATGCAGCCATCCGCGTGAAGGTTGTTGACGAATCTGCCGTTGCTAACGCACCGGAAGGTTTCAAATTTACGCCGGCCAAGGGCTTCAAGCTCGAAGGTTCCGAAAAGCCGGTATTTGCTATTTCCGTGTCCAGCTACGACTGTACGGGTTGCGGCGTTTGTACGCAAGCCTGTATCGGTAAGGACAAGACCGACGAAACCAAGAAGGCCATCAACATGGTGCCGCAGGAACCCATCAAGGTTCAGGAAGGCAAGTGCTGGGACTTCTTCGTCGATCTCCCGGAATTCGACCGTACCAAGGTCAACAAGAACCTCGTCAAGCAGGCCATGCTCCTCGAACCGCTGTTCGAATTCTCCGGCTCCTGCGCAGGCTGCGGCGAAACCGCTTACGTGCGTCTCGTTTCTCAGCTGTTCGGTGACCGCATGGTTGTCGCGAACGCTACGGGTTGCTCCTCCATTTACGGCGGTAACCTCCCGACCACTCCGTGGGCAAAGAACAAGGAAGGCCGCGGTCCGGCTTGGGCCAACAGCCTCTTCGAAGACAACGCCGAATTCGGTCTCGGTATGCGCCTCGCTATCACGAAGCATGCCAAGCAGGCTCTGAGCCTCCTCGAAGCCGTGAACGTTCCTGCCGAACTCAAGGAAAAGCTCACGACCCAGAAGCAGGACGACGAAGCCGGCATCAAGGCCCAGCGTGAAAACGTTGCCGCCCTGAAGGCAGCCCTCGCCGGTGCTACCGACGATGCATCCGTCAGCCTCCGCGACGAATTCGCCGACTACCTCGTGAAGAAGTCCGTGTGGATCTTCGGTGGTGACGGTTGGGCATACGACATCGGTTACGGTGGTCTCGACCACGTCATGGCAACCGGTGAAAACGTGAACATCTGCGTCCTCGATACCGAAGTGTACTCCAACACCGGTGGACAGGCTTCCAAGGCCACGAACCGTGGCGCAGTCGCCCTCTTCGCTGCCGCTGGTAAGCGCGCTGGCAAGAAGGACCTCGGCCTCATCGCCATGAGCTACAAGAACGTTTACGTGGGCCGTATCGCCCTCGGTGCAAACGACGCTCAGGCCCTGAAGGTTCTCCAGGAAGCAGAAGCACACAATGGTCCGTCTCTGATCATCTGCTACTGCCCCTGCATCAACCACGGTTTCGATCTCAACAGCCAGCTTCAGCACCAGAAGATGGCCGTGGATTCCGGTTACTGGACTCTGCTCCGTTACAACCCGGCTCTCGCCGCCGAAGGAAAGGCTCCGCTTATCCTCGACTCCAAGAAGCCGACGATTCCGGTTGCAGAATACATCTACACCGAAAACCGCTACAAGCAGCTCACCCGTAACAATCCGGAAGTGGCCAAGAAGCTCGCCGACGACCTCCAGAAGGAAGTCGATGCACGCTACGCATTCTACGATGCCATGTCTAAGGATACGGAAGGGTTGATCAGCCTCTAATTGGTTGACGATTAATTCAAAAAAAGGCTCTCGTTCGAAAGAACGGGGCCTTTTTGCTTTTAGTAGCGGGCGTCCACAGCCAAGCGAAGGAGGCTACTCTTAAGTAGCCTTCGTAGCGCGGAGCATTCACGATAAGTGAATGCGGAGTCTCATACCGACGCCCGCTATGCGAGCTACAGACGAAAGACGAAAGATTGTCGCAAGGCAAGATTTCGTCTTTTTTTATTATTATTAGCATTGTAGGAACGAAAAAATGGACCGAAAAGACGAAATGATTTTGATTCAGGTGCGGCTTTTACGGCTCGCCGCCAAGACCTGGCATAAGGAAATGCCAGAGGTTGCAAAGTTATTCAGTCAGTTCAAGGTCTATGATTTTATGCAGGACATGTACGAAGAGTTCCATGTGCAGGGGGACTCGGCAAACCTTAATGAAGTCGAGACATTCCTTAGGAGCCAAGGGGTTCAGCTATGAGCGACAAGATAATCCTTTATCATGGAAGTTTCTGCATTGTTCAATCCCCGGACTTGTCCCGATGTGCGGCAGGAAAGGATTTCGGGCAAGGCTTTTATCTAACGACGAGCAAGGCTCAGGCACAGAAATTTGTCGCGACATCTATCAAGAAAGCCATTACCCAAAAGATATTAACGACACCGCCGTCAAAAGGCTATGTCAATGCATTTGAATTCACTCCGTCAGAAAACCTGTCGCTTTACGAATTCAAGGATGCGAACATTCCCTGGCTTCATTGTGTTGCATCTCATCGGAAGCAAGGCTGCATTCCTGGCGAATTTGAAAAGTGGATTGGTCACGACCTGATTTGCGGCAAAATTGCGAATGACCAAACGAATACCGTCATTGCGGCTTTTTTGGATGGTATCTATGGACCGATAGATTCCGACAGGGCCGCTGAACTCGCCATCAGTTTCCTGGAACCGGAAAATCTCACCAACCAGTGGTGTTTTCGTTCGACCAAAGCTCTCGATTGTCTAAAATTTCTTTCGGCAGAAGAGGTTAGTTTCCATGGAAAATAAGATTGAATTTGCCATGTGCCTGCTTGCGCAGATGTCTATCCGCGAACTGATGGACAAGAAGAATTGCGACATGACAACCGCCATTGCGGATTTTATGAAATCGACGACAGCCGAATGCCTATTTAACAAGGAAACAGGCCTTTGGGAAAACGGCCCCGATTACATTGTGGGCGAATACGAACAGGAAAAATTGAGAGCACTGGCATAGGGAGATTCCTCCCCCACGCATAAAAGCTACTTTTGGGGAATCTAAGGAATCGTAAGCGTTTTTTTTAACGTATGGGAAAAGCAAAGAAAATCTTGCTCTGCGTTTTTGTGGTGTTCGCGGCTATCGCGGCAACATTTTTTGCGTACAGCCTAATCGAGGGGCGTTCGCCACAAGCTATCGTCATTCGTCAGGCGGCAAAATCGCACACAATAACGCAAACCAAATATGAGCAAAGCAAGCAAGACTCGACTGACAAGAGTTCTGTTGAAATTCCAAAACGCATCAAGTTTGCACGTCCGATGAAGGAATATCGGATGGATGGAATGCAAGTGTTCGAAATGGCGACCGCTGACGAAAGCAAGCCCATAATACTTTATCTGCACGGCGGCGGGTACATACACACATTTTCTAAGATGCATTGGAAGATGCTAGCCGAGATTTCAGAAGCGACGGGATGCGGCATCATTGCACCCAACTATCCGCTGTTGCCAAAGCATACCGCCCGCGAGGCTCACGCACTAGTGCTAAAGCTCTACCGCGAATTGCTAAAACGCTACCCCGCACACCGCATCATCATCATGGGAGACAGTGCTGGCGGCGGATTTTCGCTTGCACTCGCCGAAGAAATCAACGACCTTTCGCACCCCTTGCCGCGACAAGTTATCTTGATTTCGCCTTGGGTCGATATCACGGGCGGCGACGAATCTATTGAGGAATACGACACATGGCTTCGTTGCGAACCACTTCGCCAATATGGCTTGGACTGGGCGAACAACTTAAATCCGCACGATCCGATGGTTTCGCCGCTCTACGGCAACATGAAGGGGCTGCCGTCCACCGACATATTCGTTGGCACTTGGGAAATTTTCTACCCCGACATTATCAAATGCAGCGAGAAGCTCAAAGAAGCGGGCGTGTCCGTCTCGCTCCATGTCGGATTTCAAATGGGGCACGTTTATCCGCTCTACCCCGCCCCAGAAGGCAAAAAAGCCCGCAAAGAAATTGCAGAGATAATCAACAGCGTTAAATTGTTTTAGCAGTTCGCCTTACTTTTTCGGAGAGTATTCAACCGCAGAGTCTTTGAATTCCATCTCGCTCCAATGGCAATCGCAGACAATTGAATTTTTAACAACTTTAGCACCTTCGATACGCAGCGTTTTTATGATTTCGGGGTTTGCGTTCACGCGAAAATAGAACTCATGAAAATGATAATCGCTCATTCGACTTTCCGCCAAAGGAATATTCCGTTCCTTCAGCTGATTTATGATGTTCCGCATGACATGGCAAATGTATTGATTTTCGTTTTCCATATTAACTAATATACATTATTTGGGCACTCTAGCCAAATTTTCGAGGGTGCCGGCCTAATTCCGAGATTATTTTACATACTAAAAACCATTTTCTTCCGTTTTTATATGTAATTTGGGAATTGTTACTTTATTCTTTACATACTAAAATTCGATTTTAGTGTTTTTTATTTACGCACAGGAAAACGCCAGCAAAAAGCGTTTCAACGCGAAAAGCGTGATGGTCCTTACAAAATAAAACTATTTCAAGCGGGCCGGCTTATGGTGCCACTTTGAATAATTATATTTACCGCAAAACAAAAGAAGGAAAAACAATGAATATACAACCCCAAAAATACACGAAAGTGATTTTCTTTGCCATAATTGCGATTATCGCGCTCGTCTTGCTCAAGTGCAACATCGGTTACAACAGCGCAACGCAGCTGCTTGTAAAGCAGTCTCCGTTCGGCACGCTGTCGTGCATCGACCACGCCGGTTTCTACTTCAAGGGATTTGCAAGCATTTACTCTTACGACAGAACCAAGGACTTCTATTTCAACTCTTCTACCGAAAAGGTCAAGGGCGAAGGCTGGGAAGGCGGAGAAGACGACGAAGACGACATCTCCGTAACGCTCTCCCGAAACGCCAACGCTGAAATCAGCGGCTACCTCAAATACCAGCTGCCAACGGACTGCGAAGACCTCGTGAAGATTCATCGCGAACAACGTTCCGACAAGAAACTCAAGCATGACCTTGTCCGTAACTCCGTGCTTTCCGCCGTTAGAAAGACCGCACCGCTCTTCACCGCCGAAGAAGCCAAGGTGACAAAGATTGCCGAATTCAGAAGAATCGCCGAAGACCAGCTCACCGAAGGCGAATACCTCACCACAATCGAAGTGCTCACCGAAAAGGCCGGCGAAGACGATTACGATTCCGAAGGCAAGATTATCAAGAAAGCCGAAACGCAAGAATACAAGGTCACAAAGCTGAAACTCGACAAGAACGGCAACCGCATCTTGACAAAGCCCTCGGCACTCCGTCTTTACGGCATCAGGGTCGTCCAGTTCGAAATCCAGAATGTCCGCCTCGACCAGAAGGCTCAGCAACAGCTCGACATCGTGAAGGACCGCGAAATGAAGCGCGTCTCTAACGCCACCGCCGCTGAAACCGCAAAGCAGGCCGCCATCACCGCCGAAGCCGAAGGTAAGGCTCGCATCGCCCAGGCCAAGGCCGATCAGGAAGTGGAAAAGATCAAGGCTGTGACGCAGGCTGAAAAGGAACGCGACGTGGCAGTTCTACAGGCTCAGAAGGAACAGGAAGTAGCCCGCCTCGAAGCATTGAGAGCTCTCGAAGTCGCAAAGAAAATCAAGGCAGAAAAAGAAGCTGAAGCAGCCGCCAATAGGGCCCTCGTCAGCGCCGGTTTGACTCCGCAAGAACGCGCCGAATGGGACTACAAGACCAAGGTCGGTGTTGCAGAAGCTCTCGCCAAGTCCGCACACCCGCTCGTCCCGGAAATCATGATGACGGGCGACTCCAAGGGTGGCGCAAGCACCGCCATGGATGCCGTAGGCCTGAACATGCTGATGGGCCTTACCGAAAAGCTCTCGAACAGCAAATAATTGTTGAACAGATTTGAGTAGCAAAGTCCCGCCTCACACGAGGCGGGATTTTTTTACGTTTATAGAATTTCAATTCATAATTTATATATATTAAATTTATACGAATATTTTTTCTACAAATTAGACCATCTTATGAATACAACGAAAGCCGCAATTACCAAATTTTGTCTTTGGGCATCACTTTTATTTGTTGCCGGATGTAACGAATCAACCTCATCCGCACCAACTACGCCAGAAGAAAAGAATCCCTCTTTATACTCTTCAGTCATCCGAATGCAATGCAAAGATTCTTTAGAATCCGCCAAAGATTCCAAAATATATCTTGATCGCAATAATCCGAATGATGCGGTATATATCGGTGATTGCGCCGGTTGCACAGACTTAACGCTTTCGATTCGCGATTATTGCGAAATCTCTGCCGATGTAGCCTTAGACATAAGCCAAGATACCCTGTTTATATCATACGCAAACATACAATCAAAGTCCGAATGCACCTGCTACAGAAGCCTAACCTTCAAAGTTCCTAATAAAAAAGATTATAAATACGTCAAATTCAAAGACAAAGTTTTCAATTTAGTACCATCAA
>CAMZGI010000139.1 GCA_947306305.1 uncultured Fibrobacter sp. | reverse complement strand
GCGGAGAGCCCACCGCTTTGCTGAGGCCGTTCAGCCAGAAAATCGGGCACTTCGGACCATCTTCAGGAAGATTGATGAAATCGCCACCACCGGCATCCCAGAGATCCTTCGACTTCACTTCGTTCCGCTCAGGATGACACACACTCTCGTCTCTCGTCTCTCGTCTCTCATCTAATAAATACTTCCACGAGCGTTGGACTTTTTCCGAAAAGGCGTAGTCGCCAAAGACTTCATCGACCACTAAAATAAGATTATTCTCTTCGCAGAAACGAACCGCCTCGTTCCATTCTTCACGCGAGATGCAATGCCCCGTCGGGTTATGCGGCGACACGAGCAACAAGATTTTCGCCCGCTCCGGAGCAGCAAGGAGGCTATCGATATCCAAGACAAAGCGGAAGGGACCGCGCTTGTCGCGAGCAAACTTCAAAAAATACGGTGCGCATTCAAGATGTTCCAGCTGCGCGAGCGTGTCGAGCAGCGGGTAGCCGGGCATCGGCGTCAAAATCACATCGCCCGGATCGCAGAATGTCTTGAACAGTACAGAATACGCTTCGCTCGTACTCGCCGTCAAAATAATCTGCCCTGCGGTAAACGCACCACCGCGTTCGCGGTAATATTCCGCAACCGCTTCGCGGGCATCTCGACGGCCAGCAGCATCAGCCACCCAAGTTCCAAATTCACCTCTCGCTTCATCGACCGCAGGCTGCAAGTCAAACGGCAACCCCACACGCAAAGGGCTACTCACTGTCATGTCGATAAAATCAGCTTCAGTCCGAACCGAGTCCTTAACCTTTTCAAGTTCAGCAAAGAACGGCGACGGAGACAAATCTTTAGGCAAGCGAGATGAAAGCATAGAGGTTCGGGGTATAAGGTCACGCGTACGGCGCTTTGAGGAATGAGGCAAACTAGAGACTAAAGAAAATATAGCATTATGAAGTGGCGAGCTGCCTAATTGTCCTTCAGGCAACGTACATACAGCCCGAAATGCTTATTCCAACTACCAAAGCTAATTACATCATTTTCATCACTAAAGCGAAGCGTTGACACGTGATACGGACTATCTTCTGATGAAGTCCATAAATCCGTTTGGCGATATTCTAGAAGATAGAAACCTTCAGACCCTTTGTTACCACCGCCAAGCAACGAAAAACCGTAGTCATCAGAGCCCTTCAGCCACTGCCAACCCGTAGTGGATTTGAGCTTTTTACCAACGCCTTCTACACGATAGGGAATTTCCACCGGGCCTGCACTATCGCCCACAGCGGCGAACAACATTTTCCATTCCCCTTCCGTTGGCAAATGCCAACCCGCCGGGCAAACGCCACGCACCGGATTTACAGCAGTGCAAGTTTTGCCATAGCCACAGTACGCTCCGTTAATGCTCCACTGAAAAGCACTATCCATTGCAGCAGACCACGTATAGAGCCTGCCGTACTTTTCACATCTTTCGGGCTGATCATTGAAGCAATAACTATTTTCTGTTTCGAAATTCAGATTCTCGGCCATCCACCATTGATCGCCAATTTTTACAGTCTTGTAATTTTGACCATCGCGGTCATCGAACAATATGCCGTATTCGCAAGTATCCGAGCTGTCTGTTTTGCAAGGAGCAGCCAAAGTCACCGAAAACAATTCGATTTTACGCCCGACTTCCTCTTCGCTAACGCCATTATCGCACGCAACGAAAGCAGATAAAAGCATACATACAAACGGCAAAGTCAGTAATTTATTCATAGAACCACCTCTTCACTTATTTCTTTACGAACGTCTTTTTGCCTGCAATTTTTCCATTTAAGCGAAGTACCGCCAAATAACGGCCGTTAGCCCATCCAGACGCATCTAAAGAAACGTTTCGATATCCAGTTGCAGCAGATTCCGAATAGCGGCCAATTTCACGACCTTGGAAATTAAGAATTCGAACATCTGCAATCCCATCATTTGTCATAGCAAACGAAACATGCACACGGCCTTGTTCATAGCGGCAAGAAAGCGGAACCGCACTGCGAACTACAGAAGAACGAGACTGTTTCACAACAACGCGAGGGCCAGGATTATCAGACGGGACATAGCGTTCGGGAGCAATTCCAAAGAAGCCCGCCGAATCCTTCTTTTCGGCAACATACGGCACATCCTTCAACGTCGGGAATGCAGCCCCGGCTGCAAGCGTCCATATTTTTCCAAAGTCAAACTTACCAAAGCTTGCCGCCGTTTTCATCTGTTCACTCGTTAGCGCAATGCCGTAATTAGCCGTATCGACAACGGAACAATTAGACACGTTCCAGTAATATCCATCCACTCCATTTATCTTATCCGTAGCGCAAACTTTGTTCACATTCATAGTCGCATTCGAAACCGAGCCCACGGAAAAACTGTTCTGGACTTTTGAGGACGTATCGTTGACTGCGATAAAGGAGCCCGCCTGATGGTAATTATCATCTACAGAGTAGGCATTCCCTGTCGAGAAGGAATTGCTCACGGTCGATTTCGAGACGGCAGACGCAAAACCCGCCCCCTCTATATGGGCTTCGAGCACATCTCCAGTCGCATAGCACTGGTCAATAGTAGAATTAGAAACAACTCCCGCAAAGCCGGCTGCGGCAATTTCGCCATAGACAAATCCTGTCGCGTAAGAAAGTTCAATAGAGCCGCGTTCCTGCTTGCCAACAAAACCGCCTAAATTAGTTGAACCTTGGACATGCCCCACAGCATGCGATTTTGAAATTTTCCCTGCATTTTCGCCAGCAAATCCACCCACAGACACATAACTGTTCACGTTACCCTTGGCATAACAATTCTCGACAATGCCCGTAGTCTCGTTTCTTGCGACAAAGCCGCCAGCAGACGATGCAGACGCATCGACATCACCCGTAGCATAGGAATTGCGAATTTCACCATGATTATAGCTAGCAAAGCCTCCCAAATATGCAGACCCCACCGTTTTTCCCGTAGCAAAACTACTATCGATTTTTCCACGGTTAACGCCAACAAAAGCTCCACTATAGGCAAGCGCCTTTACCTTCCCCGATGCGCTACATCCAGATATTTCTCCAAACGCCACGCCCACAAATCCGCCGACATTGTTCCCCGTCGCGGTAACGTTCCCAGTCGCATGAGAGTTGTAAACCTTGCCGCTATCAACTGCGATTAATCCGCCCAAAGTATAAGCGTTCGCAATATTGATACCCGGCAAACTCGAACTGCCCGCTCCATAGATATCGACAGAAGACGAACAACGCTCCACCTTACCGGTGTTCACAGAAGCAATACCACCGATATTCACGGCAGCATATATTTCGCCAGAAGCCTTGCAATCTGAAATTGTCCCCTTGTTGTTGTTTGCGATTCCACCATACATCGTCGGTTTACGTGAGAAATCACCATTTTTGAGGACAACGTTGCATTTGGAAATTGTGCCGTAATTATCATAGGCAATGCCGCCTACATACGCCCCCATAAGCGTTCCCGAAAAACTGCTATTCGAGATTGTGCCGTAGTTTTCACTCACAAAGCCACCGGCAGAATTCACAAAATCAAGCGAATCCGTATCCACATGAACATCATTGATAGTTCCGCGATTTATTCCTGCTACGCCGCCAGAATAAATTCCCTTGAAGAAATAACTCTTAAGCGTGAGGCTATCCAAACGTGCCGTAGAATCCAATTGAGAAAAGAAACCCGTCGAAGGTTCAGCAAAGTTGTAAATCATCAAATTGCTGATTTTGTGCCCCGCCCCGTTAAACGTTCCCGTAAAAGGCACAGACCATTTTTTTTCAGCCGAATCCATTGCCGCCACCACAGACGGGAGGAACATGCCTATAGGCTTGAACCCTTTTATCGAGGAAGTTTCATTTGGAAAGGTTTCTGTATTCGAAGCACTCGCGTCAATATCTGCAACAAGACGATAATGCCCATTCATCGTGTAAGGAGAAATGCCCACTTTTTTCAAATCTTCATAGTCGGCAACTTGCCACGGATCAGCCTTAGTGCCAGAACCAGCCATGTTACCACCAACGGCAAACGAAGCTACTGGAACAAGAAAAAGCAATGATAAAATGCGAGACATAAAAATTTCTCCTTTTCTACAAGCAAAATACAATTTTTTTACAATGCAGTTGTACAACCGCATGAAGAATTTATTGTAAAAAAACAACAAACTTAGAATATGGTAGCAACAGCTAGACTTCTACAAACAATGTCTTCTGAACCACATTTGGAATACGGGATCGCTAATTTTTCGGTTCACCAAGTGGTGTAGCGACTAAGTTTTATTCTTGCGGCGTTTGATGAAACTTGCGAGAGCGACTGCAACGAGGATGCCTGCCGGGAGCACCACAGCGATGGTCAAGAGAATAAGCTTTTGGACATCGCTCAAACCCTTGAGAGATTGTTTGAAATTTTTGAGGCGAGCCCGCAAACCGAGCTTTTTGTTTTCTGCGGCTTCGCCACCGTTTTCGCCCTCAGCTTCACCATTGTTCGCCAAATCTTCGGAACCGGCAAAAGCCTTGAAGTTCGGGAGAAGCGCCAACAACTTGGACACCGAATTCTTGACAGGGCCAACGAATCCGTTCACTCGTGAACGAACTTTGCCATAGACTTTTTTGAAAGGTGTCTTCAGTTGTTGTAACATATTTTTCTCCTTTTTCCGAGATGGCGGATCAGGTCCGCCATGACGACTCCTAAGCCTTCTTGTACAAGAGGTTCACGCCGCCGAAGAGAGCGCGCATGTTCGCCTTGAGCGTATCGCTCGAAACGCCACGACCTTCGACTTCTTCGTTGTTCGCCTTGAGCACGATGCGGCTTAAGCCACGGCCAGCCCACAACTTGTCCTTTTCAGGCACTACGAGCTGACGGTACTTCACGAGTTCCACCGGCATGCCGATTTCGCGCATGAGCATGAGTGCAGCTTCAATCGGGCCTTCAGCAGTCACGGACTTGACCAACGATTCGCCATCCTTCTTGAAGTGGAAGATAAAGCGGTTTTCGTCCGGGATAACTTCGATGTTGTTGAACACCAGGCGACCGTTCACGTTCACGAGCTGTTCGCGGAAAACGTCGAGCACGCGTTCGGCACTGAGTTCGCCATCCTTTTCGCTCAGCTGCTTGAGGATTGGCTGCAGCTTGGAAGCTTCCTGCAATGACATCTTGTAGCCAAACTTCGTGATGATTTCATAGACAGCGGTACGGCCACTCTGGCTTGTAAAGCTGAGCGTATCGTTCTGGTTGCGACCGATGATGGAGTAGTCAATCGGACGGTAAGCGCCCTTCTTCATGTCCTTCGTCTTGCTGGCGCCATCCTGATGAATGCCGCTGCGATGGACGATAGCTTCTGTACCAATCAACGGAGCACGGATGTATATAGGCACGCCGCTCCAATGGCTCACGAGAATTGCAGTTTCGTAAATGCGTTCGAGATGGAGGCCCGTATCGACACCGGAATTGTGCAGGCCAATCGCGACTTCGTAGAAGTTCGTGTTGCCGCAACGTTCGCCGAGGCCGTTCAAAGCGACTTCGAGCTGCGTTGCACCGACAAAGAAACTTTCGACGGTTGCAGCCGTTGCCATGCCGAGGTCGTTATGGCAGTGCACAGAAATCGTGATGTTCTTCGGCAGAGCTTCATAGACCTGCTTGACCTGATCCACATAGAGCTTCGGGCGGTAGCGTTCCACCGTGTTCGGCAGGTTGATCGTCGTTGCACCGGCTTCGACAACAGCCTTCAAGACGTCGATCACGAAGTCCATGTTCTGGAGGCAGTCACCGAAATGTTCGGCACTGAATTCCACATCGCCCTTGTCGCCGACCAAGGACTTTGCAAACTTCACGCACTTCACGGCCTTTTCCTTGACCTGTTCCGGAGTCATGTGCAGCACATTTTCCATGGACAGGGGGCTTGTGGCGAGGAACGTATGGATACGCGGATGAGGGGCGTACTGAACCGCTTCCCAGCAGCGCTGGATATCGCTTTCGATGCAGCGAGCGAGGCCAGACACGACCACGTTCTTTGCAACTTCGTCACCTTCTTCGGCCATCTGGGCGGTGAGCTTAGCCAATTCCATGACAGATTCGAAATCCATTTCGCTAGATGCAGGGAAACCCACTTCGGCACCTTGCACGCCGAGCTTCAAGAGCAACAGATAAACATCTTTTTTCTGGGCGTTGTTCCAGGGCTTCGGAAGAGCCTGGTTACCATCACGCAGTGTTACGTCATAGAAGAATGGTTTTCTCGATTCAGTCATTTTTTATCTCCTTGCCGGCATCAAGACCGCAAAGTTCTTTTAATTTTCAAACCAAAAATAGAATTTCAAACTAAAAAAGAACCCGCTTCGTTCTTGAAGCGGGCGCTTTTGGGTTTAAATTCATTCAAAGTTCTTTGAAAAATCCCTAAAACCTCGCTTCGGTAGCGATGCCAAGTAGAAGTAGAAGGTTCAAGATTTTTCTCATGTGCAAGAATATACAAAGATTCGGGAAAAATGGCAAGGGGGGTGTGATTGTGACAAGCCCCTACAAATCGTCGATTCAAAAC
>CAMZGI010000138.1 GCA_947306305.1 uncultured Fibrobacter sp. | reverse complement strand
ACCGATGCGGGCGACATCATCTTGTATCAAGGAAAATCCATTACCATTTATTACGACAAGAATTCCTGGAACTTCACTCGTCTCGGAAAAATCGACAACGTGGATAAGAAACGCCTAAAACAAATCCTCGGCACCGGCAACGCAACCGTCACGTTCTCGATAAAATGAAAACGAAACCCCGATCTTCGATGGTTGTGGTTTAATTTGTATGTAGGATAAACGGAAAAGAAATTTTTATGATTTTGAAAAACCTATTTGCTTACATCGTCTTTATAAAACTCAAGATCCATGTAATCAATTAACTTAAACTAAGCCCAATCGCTTGTAAATCTCGCACAAAATAAAGTATATTGAAGAAGTAGTTTTTTGAAGAGTTTTTCAAGTGGTATTTCGTGTTTATCGCGCTGCACATTGGGCTGCATGTGAATGTGATTTTTAGCCGATTGGGAGTTGCGCGGATTATTACAGGTGCGTGCGGCGCAGCATCTTGGTTGCACAGGATGGTTGTTGCAACTCGCGTTGTTGTGGGCTTGATCAGTGCCTACGGCCTATATGCGTTTGTCGAGTGCGGGCTTTGGAAATACTTGATGCTCCAGCAGCCGTTCTTTTTTATGGACTTGGAACGCGGCTATGTGCTGTTCTTTGTCGATTACATCGCGATGATCGCAGCCCTGGCGGCGGCGATGCATTATGCGGTGAAACTGCTGAAATAAACATGCCCAAAGCAGAAACGTAGGAATTGTTTTGATACGACTGCCTAAAAAAAAAGTGCTTTTTTGAACACTAATTTTTCAAATGACATCTTTTGTCATTGCAATTTTTTATATTGGTGCTCATGGTAGCACTGAATAAGTCAAAGAAAGAAATTGTGTATCTCTGCACGGAATGTGGCAACACGACGCCCAAGTGGGCTGGCAAGTGCCCGTTCTGTGGGGCGTGGAGTTCGCTTAAGGAACATGTGGTCGAAAATGTGGTGGAAGGCTCTGGACGTACTGGGCGAGGGCTTGGCGGACCTGTCCACAAGGTTGTGCAGCTCAAGGATGTGGCGACCGAAGATACGCGGCGCTTGAGTACGGCGAATTCGGAGTTCGACCGTGTGCTTGGTGGCGGGTTTGCTCCGGGGAGCCTTGTGCTGATTGGCGGCGATCCTGGCATAGGCAAATCGACGTTGGTGCTTACAACGCTTGCGACGATGAATGCGGCTGGCGTAAAAGCTCTTTACGTGAGTGGCGAAGAAAGTGCTTGCCAAGTGAAACTCCGCAGCGAGCGGTTGAATGTTTCGGGGAGCGATATGCTTTTGCTGTGCGAGACGAACCTCGAAAAAATTTTGGAACAGGCACGGGAGGTAAAACCTCAGGTGCTGGTGATTGACTCTATCCAGACGGTTTACAAGAGCGATCTGGCGGGTACGCCCGGCTGTGCAACGCAGTTGCGAGAGTGCACGCTCGACTTGATGGTCTTTGCGAAAAATTCAGGCTGCATTACGATTTTGATTGGGCATGTGACGAAGGACGGGCAGATTGCGGGGCCGAGAATTTTGGAGCACATGGTCGATACCGTGGTTTATTTTGAGGGCGACCGCAATCACCAGTACAGGCTGTTGCGGACGATTAAGAACCGCTTTGGCGCGACGGACGAGATTGGTGTTTTTGAGATGACAGGGCATGGACTGAAGCCTGTTTTGAACCCGAGCAAAGTATTTTTGCAGGAGGGAGTTCCTCCGACTCCTGGGAGCGTGGTTTGCTGCACTATGGAAGGGTCGCGTGCATTGTTGTTCGAAACTCAGGCTCTTGTGAACCAGACGAACTTTGCGGTGCCGCAACGCGTGGCTGCGGGCATAGACCCGAAGCGGCTTACGATTATCCTTGCTCTTTTGGAAAAGTTTGGCGGCATTACGATTGGGGCGTCGGACGTGTTTGCGAGCATTGCTGGCGGCATGAAAGTGAACGATGCGTCGTCGGACTTGGCTCTTGCGTTGGCGGTCGCGAGCAACCACTTAGGCATTCCGCTTTCGCGGCAGACAATTGCGATTGGCGAACTTGGACTGTCGGGCGAGGTGCGGGGCGTGAGCCTGCTGGATCAGCGTTTAAAAGAAGCTCACCGCTTGGGAATGACGGAAGCGGTCGTGCCTGCTAGCTGCAAGATTTCGGAGAACATGGGCTCGATGAAAGTCGTGCGAGTACATTCGCTCGCCGAAGCGATAACCTGGCTGATGGATAAGAAGTAGTTATTAGAACTTAGATGGCGAAGCCGCAACAAAAAAAAGGACGCTCGGTGGAGCGTCCCTAAATTTCCGTTATTCAATTGGCCTTATTTTTCGCCCGGTCTTCTGAAACCGTAAGCGCGCGGATCGAAACCGTTGGGGAACTTGGTTCTATCGTTGTAGATGACCTTCTTGGCGGTGAACTTTTCAATCTTTGCACCGGTCAAGTCTGCACCAGAGAAGTCCACTTCTTCCATCTTGGTGTCAGCGTCAATCTTCACGCCTTCCATCTTTGCGTTGAGGAAGGAAACGTTGACGAGCTTAGCACCAGAGAAGTTTGCGCCAGAAAGCTGGGCGTTGTTGAATGCGGAGCGTTCGATGGTGGAGTTTGCAAAGTTTGCCTTGGTGAGGTCTGCATTGTCGAAGATGTCCTTGAAGACGTAGGCACCGTCGAACACAGCCTTCATGAGTTCAGCGTAGTTGAACACGTTCTTGCTCACCGTTGCGTCAAAGAACGAGGACTTGTTGAGCTTGGTCTTGTCGAACGAGCTCTTGGAAACTTCGCCCTTGTCGAAGATAACGCCGTTCAAGTCCTGGCCGTTGAACTTCATGTTCTTGAGCTTGGACTGGGCGAACTTGGCCTTCTGGAGCGAGGTTCTAGAAAGATCCACGTCGTTGAAGTAGGTGAGGGAAAGGTCGGCTTCCTGAAGGTTCACGTTGATGAAGTCAGCACCACCGAATTCAGCCTGAGAAAGACCAGCCTTGGCGAAGTTCACGTTGTTGAGCTTCACGCCAGAGAAGTTAGCGGCGATGAGGTTGCAAGCCGTGAAGTCCGTCTTTTCCATGATGGTCTTGCGCAGGTCGCTGTTAGCCATCAAAGAACGGGAGAAGTTCGTGTGCGTGAGGTTTGCCTTGCTGAAGTCGGCACGGGTAAGGTCCATGTCGGTAGCAGACGCCTGAGTGAGGTCAGCCTTGCTGAAGTCGCATTCGTCAGACACCTTCATAGCGTCCATACGTGCGTTCTTGAGGTTTGCCTTCGGGAATTTGCTATCGAGAAGCGTGGCACGGTACAGGTCAGCACCTTCGAGGTTTGCCTTCTCGAATGATGCGGAACGGATGTCGGCACCGCTAATCGTTGCTCCAACGAGGTTTGCTCCTTCGAAGTTAGCTCCGCTAATCACAGCGTTTCTAAAAGAAACACCGGCAAGGTTTGCTTCTTCGAAGTCCGGGGATTCACCGGCAGAGCGCTGGAAGTCCGTAACGCCTTTAATCGCTCTGGACTTCTGGAACTTGTAATTATCGATACGCTTGTCGCGGAAAGACATGTTGAGGTCTTTGCCCCTGTAATCCTGTGCAGACACGTTGAGCGCGAGAGCACCAAGGAGGCAGATACCAAATTTGTAAACATTCTTCATATTCATAATAAAATTCCCTTTATGAAAAACCAAATAACGGATAGCCCTAAAATAACTAAAAAAATTGCAAAACTAACAATGAAAAATAAAAACTGACCAAATAAATACTAATTTTACGATGTAATGACAATTTTTCATTAATTTTACGGTGTAATGACATTTTTCCGTTCGAATTTATACAATACGGTGATTTGCGGTGCGGGTCCTGCCGGTCTTATGGCAGCTTGTCAGCTAGGAAAATTGACAGGCGGTGCTGGACAGATTCTTCTTTTGGATAAAAAAGAACCATGGAAGGAACCCATTTTTTGCGCCGAGGCCGTATCGACTCATCGTTTGAACGAATTGTGGCCTATTGACGAATCTTGGGTGCGCGGGAGTATCTCTGGAATTTACTTTACTTCGCCCAAGGGGTACAAGGCTGAATTTTACAGCAAGGACTGCGGTCGCCTTTTGGACCGTTCCAAGTTCCACCATGCCATTGCCGATGCTTGCGTAGAATCGGGCGTAGAATGCCGTTTTGATGCACTTGTCAAGAATATTTCGTACGACGGAAAACTTTGGCATATAAATGTGCAAGTGGGCAACGAGGTGGTTTCGGTTTCGGCTGAGTCGATTATTGATGCGACGGGGCCGGGGTGCCGCTTGACTCGTGGCGTTTCGTGCTTGGATGGGCTTGAATCGGGCGATATTGACCTTGAACCGGGCATTTTTGCAGTTGCCGAGGGCATTGAGCATAAGCGTGACCATATCGATTTGTTTTACGGGAGTGAATTCCCGGGCGGTTACGGCTGGATTTTCCCGCGTGACGGCAAGGAAGTGAATATCGGTTTTGTGCTCGCTAAAGATGCAAAGCCGGGAATCCCGCTGCGTGACAAGCTCAAGCAGTTTATAACGAACCATTACCCGGAAGCGAATGTTAAAGCCGTTTATGGCGGCATGATCGCTTGCGGGCAGTCGAATAAGCCGATGGCGAAGTGCGGCGTGTTCAAGGCGGGCGATGCTGCAAGTTGCGTCAATCCGCTGAGCCGTTCGGGCATCGTGGAAGCTCTCCTTTGCGGAAAACTTGTCGCAGAGGCTGTTCACGAGTGGCTGAATGCGACCGATAACGAGTCCCGTGCACGTATCGAAAGTTCCGTCCTTGATCGTTGGATGGCTGCTTTGGGCAAGTCTCATTTGCAGATTGCAAAAGCCAAGCCAGGTCTTGCTAAAGTTAAGGATGAACAGTTTGACAAGGCGGCTAGGCGTTTGTCGAGGCTTCCGCGTGAAAAACAGACTTTGTTCAGAATTTTCTTTGCGGTGCTTTGGTCTTGCCCGTCGTTGATTTGGAAAATGCGTTCTTTTTTGCATTGATTTTTTTGCATAGAAATGAGTATGTCAGAAAGTATTGTTGAACGTCAAGAAAAAATTAGAGCGAAGTTCGCTTCGTTTACCGATCCCGATGACAAGTGGAAATTCCTCTTGGATTTGGCTAAAGAGCACAAGGGAATGGATGCCGCTTTGAAGGCGGAAAAGTTCATCATTCAAGGTTGCGCATCGACAATGTATCTTGTGCCTAAGTTCGATGGCGTAAAAATCCATTTTGAAATGGATGTGGAAGGCGGCACGACGAATCCGCTGATTAGCCGTGGCCTTGGTGCGCTTGCTTTGCAAGTTTTTAACGACATGACCCCTGCGGATATTTTGTCTGTAGATCCGACGTTCTTCCAAAAGATTGGGCTGAACGTGGGGCTTTCGCCAACGCGCTCGAACGGATTTGCAAGCCTTTTAAAACAAATTTATTTATATGCACGCGTCTTTGACGCATTATCAAAAAAATAGGACTAATCTATGTTTAGTTTTTTAAATGGTAAAAGCCCGTTTGACGAGGCTGAAGAAAAACTTGAAGCGGGCGAGACCGTTAATGGTCGACCGAAACTTCCGCAAGCTCCAATTATGGGCTGGCAGGACGGCGTGTTCTTGCTTGTGCTCGTGGGCTTGATTGTGGGTGGTTATTACTACTACCAGTACGCAAAGCAGAACAGCGCAGATTCGTTTGCAAAGTGCGATGCTATGTATGTGGCTGCCGCAACGGATGCAGCAAAGTACGTGGAAGCCGAAGCTTGCTACAACGAAACTTGGGATCTTGGTTTTGTGAGCGATACCATGGAAATCCTTCGTCAAGAACGCTTGGGCGCTATCGAAGATTTGCGTAACCACCAGAAGGACTTGTATGCCGACGCTATGGGCGCTATGGCTGCCAAAGATTCCGTTGCTGCGTACAACATTGTGAATGAATACAAAGGCCCGATGCTTTTGAACCAGAGCGACCGCAAGGATTGGAACAACATTGCAAATAGCGAAGCGGTTAAGGCTTGCGTGGCTGCCGCTGCGGCACGTGCAGACTCGATTGCAAGGGAAAAGGCTATTGCGGATTCTTTGGCTCAGGTAGCCGCAGAACTCCGTGCTAAGGCTGTCGCCGATTCTATTGAAAAAGCGAACAAGAAGCTTGCTAGGAAAAAGCGTAAGAAGGCGGAATAGGTTTTAAGTTGTAGAACTTAGATGGCGACGTCATGGCGGACCTGATCCGCCATCTGTCCGCCATGACGTATTTTCGTCATTCCGGGCTTGACCCGGAATCTATCAACTAAGATCTACCAACTGCGGCTTTGCCGCGATTATGAACCTAATACCTAACCCCTAACACCTAGAAACCTTCTCTATTGTAATTTCTCGTTCGGTTTCGGAAAGAATTTGGATTTTAACGACGTGGGTGATGCCTGCGTCGTTTTCTTCTAGGCGTTCGGGCCATTCGATAAGGCTGATGCCGCTTTCGAGGTAATCTGGATCCATGCCGACTTCATAGAGGTCGGCGCCGCCTTCGAGGCGGTAGAGGTCGAAGTGGAAAATGGGCGGGTTGTTCGGGTATTCGT
>CAMZGI010000137.1 GCA_947306305.1 uncultured Fibrobacter sp. | reverse complement strand
CCCATGAACTCTACCTTTTGCATGTTCCGGTTCTCCCGCGACTCATGACCGAATACGCCCATTCCAAAACGGGCATCGACATCCATCCGGGCGCAACCATCGGCAAGTACTTCTTTATTGATCACGGAACCGGCATTGTGATTGGCGAAACCGCTGTCATCGGCAAGAACGTGAAGATTTATCAGGGCGTGACGCTAGGCGCACTCTCGACAAGAGGCGGCCAAAGACTTTCCGGTAAAAAACGACACCCGACGATTCAGGACAATGTTACCATTTATGCTGGAGCCTCCATTCTCGGCGGCGATACCGTCGTGGGCGAAAATGCAGTTATCGGCGGCAACGCTTTCATCACGCGTTCCATTGACGCCAACACCCGCGTGAGCATCAAGAATTTAGAACTCGACTACACCACAACCGACAGCAAAAAGCACAAGACCACCGAAATCACGCAAAGCGACGACTGGTACTATATTATTTAGTAGGAAGTAGGAAGGATAATCGGTGTCATCCTGAGCAGTCATCCTCGAAGCGAAGCGGAGGGGAACCATATAGTTCCAGTCGAAGGATCTAGTGATTTCAGACGAGAGAATTGGGACTGTGGGCTATGAGGTCGTGCCGGCGGCACTTTAAGCTGTGAGCATGACGACGCCAGCAAAATGACAAACCCGCATAATTATCCTATCTTTAAACTAGGAATAAATGTGCGGAGATTTTTATGCATTACTTGATTGTACCAGGTTTAAACAATTCTGACGAAAAACATTGGCAAACTTTTTGGGAGCGGAGCTTGCCCAGCACGCAGCGTGTGCAGCAACGCAGTTGGGACAAACCACAAAAAGAAGAATGGATTGCAAAGCTAGGCGAAACAATCCAAAGGTTGAATCAAGACACCATCGTCGTTGCACACAGTTTGGGCGTTGCGACTACCGTCATGTACCTTACCCAAAACCAGGGCAAAATCCCTGCACATGTCAAGGGAGCGTTTCTTGTTTCTCCAAGCGATGTAGATAACATAGAAGTCATCAAGTCGTTCGCTCCGATGCCGCTTGAAAAGTTGACGATTCCCGCGTGCGTTGTCGCTAGCGAAAACGACCCATTTGTCTCGATGGATCGTGCGGAATTTTTTGCAAATGCCTGGGGAGTATCGCTGTTTAATGCAGGCAAACTCGGTCATATCAATTCTGCGACAGACTTACGCGAATGGGATCAAGGCCGAGCATTCCTCGCTGCATTCGAAAGAACGATTTAATTTATTATAACTTATAAATTAATTCTATAATACACAATATTAATTTAGTATTGGACAAAGCTATAAGTGCGTTCTATATTTTCGGTAAAAAATATAGCCGCATGGAGGCTTTTAAATGTCTAAAACTAAATCAAAAAAAGAAATTGAAACTGCAAATATCGCTGATCCGAGCCAATGGAATTTTGGAACAAAGTGTTTACAAGCAGGTTGGAAGCCCAAGGTTGGCGAGCCACGCGTTCTCCCGATTTTTCAATCCACTACATACAAGTACGAAGACGTTGACGATGTTGAAAGACTTTTCGCACTCAAGCAATCGGGCAACAAATACACCCGCACCGGAAACCCGACCGTCGCTGCGTTTGAAAGCAAGATTACAGAACTCGAAGGCGGCGTAGGCGCAGTCGCCACAGCTTCAGGGCAGTCCGCAGTTCTCTTGGCGATCTCGAACCTTGTGAAAGCAGGCGACCACATTGTGGCAAGCAAGCACATTTACGGCGGCAGCTACACATTGCTCAGCGTTCGTCTTGCAAAGCTCGGCATCGAAACCGCGTTCATCAATCCCGAAGATTCTATCGCAGAAATTCGTAAAGCATTCCGCCCAAACACAAAAGTTCTTTTCGGCGAAACCATCGGAAATCCGGCATTAGGCATTCTCGATTTCGAAAAATTGTCGAAACTCGCCAAGGAATTTGACGTTCCCTTTTTTGTCGATAACACGCTCGCCACGCCATTCCTCGTCAGGCCTTTGCAACATGGGGCCAACGTGGTCATCCATTCTGCAACAAAGTATATCGATGGCCATGCGATCGCTCTTGGCGGCGTCGTGATTGACGGAGGCAATTACAACTGGGATAACGGAAAATTCCCGGACCTTGTGGAACCCGACGCACAATACGCCAACACGTCTTATACGCAAAAATTTGGACGTGCAGCATTTATCGCAAAAGCAAGAGCTCAATTCTTGCGTGATTTCGGTGCATGCTTAAGCCCATTCAACGCATTCCTTTTGAATCTCGGACTCGAAACGCTCCATTTGCGAATGCCGCAGCACAGTGCAAACGCATTGGCTTTGGCCGAATATCTTTCTAAAAATCCAGCAGTCAATTGGGTGAGTTACCCAGGACTTAAAACAAACCCGAATTACAAACACATCCGCAAATACTTCGATTATAAAGGCGGAAGTGGCGTTTTAACATTTGGACTCAAAGGCGGCAAAGCCGCCATCCGCTCTTTCGTCAAGGCATTGAAAGTCGCAGCCCTCGTCGTGCATGTGGGCGACGCCCGCACAAGCGTTCTGCATCCGGCAACGAGCACGCATTCGCAGCTTTCACCTAAAGACAGGCTCGCCGCAGGCATCCCTGACGATATGATCCGCGTTTCCGTAGGCATTGAAGATCCGCGTGACATTATTGCAGATTTTGAACAAGCGATTAACGTAAGCATCAAAGGCGGTAAGTAATTGAGTATTATTGTTGACGTTCATAAATACCTTGCTTTGGAAGGGGTTCCCAAACATATCAAAGATTACCTTTCTATTGAAGTCGCTGACCACGCTTACCTCCCCAAAACCGAAGATATCAAAAGCGATTGGGTCGCCTATATCGCAGCCCCTGCGTTCAAGCTCATTCGCGAAAAATTGGGCAAAGACATCGAAGCTTTTGCCTCTATTGGCACAGGCTCCGGCATTGATGTTTTGACAGGCATCGAGCTTTTGGGAGCAAAGCGAGTGGGATTCACAGACTTGCAAAAAAGCGTTGTCACCACAGCGGCCCGCAATATCAGGGACAACATAAAAGAATCAAATTCCATTGAATTTGAATTCGGCGATGGCGACCTTTTGCAGCCGCTTCAAAATGGCAAGCGAAAATTCGATGTCATTTACGAAAACCTTCCCAACGTCCCTTTGGCAAGCAACACCAAAATAGAAGACAAACGAAATAGCGGCCACTATCTCGAAAAGCGAGCAGAAGCAATCCCCGAATTCGTTCACGAACAAATGCTCGACTTGCATTACCTCGCCCTCAAACAAGCACGTGATTACTTGGCAAAAGGCGGTGCCGTCTATTCTACACTCGGTGGCCGCGTTCCATTAAGCGCATTCATAAAGCTTGGGGAACTTGCAGGTTTCAAATCCGAAATTTTCACTTATTCTTGGAAAGTTCAAGCCGAACCCGAAGACGTGATTTCGGGATATGCAGCACAAGAAAAAACAGGGCTTGGGCCGTTCCATTTTTACCGCGCAAACGACTTGCAAAAAGCATTTGCATCCGTGACAATTCAAGAATCCGGCAGCCGCGCTTTTGAAATTGAAAATTTCCTTGAACCGTTAAAACTTTCGGCCACCGAAACCTACAAAGCATTCAAAAAAGGTGAAATCATTGGCCATACCGTCGCCGTGTTAAAGTCAAGTGAAAAATAAAAATCCATGAAAGATGTTATTCGTAATTTAATTGAAGAATCACAAAAGTTTCTTTTCAAAAGAGCTAAGATAGACGACAAAATCGGACTAGAAGCAGCCAAGTTCGCCGTTCGCGACATTCCCGAGTACAACGGAACATTTGAAAAAAGCAACTCACCCTTAATTCAGTGGATAGAAGAAGCAACCAAATATGGCAATTCCGAAACAGAGAATTTGTTAAAAACGTTACAGCCAGCCCTCCCCTACTTGCCGTGGAAATACAACTACGAGCCACGCCCCGACATGCCAGACCTTGGCGATCAAATGGGATGGGGAGAAATTCTTGGTCCAGAGGCTCCGTACCACGATGATAATTTTTGCTTCGGATTCACGCTTCTCGGCAAAGACACATTTTACCCTGCGCACTACCATCCCGCCACAGAGCTTTACGTTGTTCTTTCTGGGCATGCAATTTGGATGTTAGACGAAGTTCCGCAATTACGCGGTCCCGGTGAATTTATACTGCATCCATCGAACCACATCCATTCCATGCAAACAGAAAACGAGCCCATGCTCGCCCTTTACACATGGAGCGGGAAAGACGTCAAAACGCTTTCGAAATACGTGTAGAATTGCAACACTCATACAATTTGGCGCCACAACCATTCCTAAACACGTCCCATTTTTTCTAAAATTGGCGTTAGAGGAATTATGAGCGAAGATATTTTGCAAAAAATCGTGCGGAAACGCCGCGAAGACATCGAAAGACTTGGACTGAATTTTGGCATCGAGATCCCAGCCACACGCCGTCGTGGACATGTGGAATTTTTGGGTGTACCCGGAGCCATCCTTGAGGTTAAGAGAGCATCGCCATCGAAGGGCGACATTGCACCAGACTTGAATCCAGTCGGACTTGCAACAACGTACGCCGAAGCCCACGCTCAGGCAATTTCGGTGCTCACCGAGATGAACTACTTTAAGGGTTCGCTTCGCGATTTGATCGCAGTCGCCGATGCCATGGAAGAACGAGCCAAGCAAGGTTTACACGCTTGTGCCGTGCTCCGCAAAGATTTTCTTTTATTCGAAGACGAAATTGATATAGCTTATCGTTGCGGAGCCGATGCTGTGCTTTTGATTGCTCGCATTTTGGATGACGAGCAATTGGTTAAGATGGCGAAACGTGCACAAAGTTTTGACATGCAAGCTTTCGTCGAAGTCCGCGAAACGGATGATTTACGCAAGCTCAAGCTCGCCACAGAAGCCCTCGGCGATGCTGCTGCAAAAACGATTGTCGCAGGCGTGAATTCGCGCGACCTCGCCACGTTCCACACGGACCCGCTCGTCCCGGCCTCCATCCGCAACAAGCTCCCGGCTAAAGCCGTTTTTGAATCGGGCATCCACAGCGGAGCCGATGCCGCTTACGCCCGCAGCCTCGGATTTACCGGCATCCTCGTCGGCGAAGCCGTCGCCAAGAATCCGCCGCTCGCGAAAGACGTTGTGAGTTCGTTCGAAGGCGGATCCGAAAACGCCCAAGGCAAATTCTGGAAGGAATACGCCGAACGCCGCGACGCCAAGCGCACCGCCGAAACGCCGTGCAGCAAACGTCCCATGGTCAAAATTTGCGGCATCACCCGCGAAGAAGACGGTTTCCTCGCCGCCGAACTCGGTGCCGACCTGCTCGGATTCGTGTTCAGCAAAACCAAACGCCTCACGACCGAAGAATTCGTCCGTGGGTTCAAGGATAGATTGCTTCGCTCCGCTCGCAATGACGACACAACGAGTCATTCTGGAGCCGACGGCGATAAAATCCACACCGTCGAAGAATCTCGCAAGCCCCTCCTCGTCGGAGTCATCACCGAAACCGATTCCGCCGAAGGTCAAACGGCCCTCAAGCTCGCCCGCGAAGGCGTTCTCGATGCCGTGCAGTTCCACGGGATCGCGGCAGAACAGAACAACGAATACGCCCATTACTGCGCAGCCCGCGTCGGAGACGCGGCTGACTTCGACAAAGTCGAAGCTCTCCGCAAAAACGGCGAGCCCCGCATTTTGCTGGACGCGAAAGTCGAAGGAATCCCCGGCGGCACAGGCAAGCAAATCCCCGAAAGCTTACTCCGCAAAAAAGCCGGCGACATTCCGCTGTGGCTTGCAGGCGGCATCAACCCCGAAAACGTTTCTGAACTCGTGAACAAATTCTCCCCCGAACTCATTGACGTTTCCAGCGGCATCGAAGATGCGCCCGGCATCAAGAACGCCGAAAAGATGCGAGAACTCTTCGCGAAATTACGCTAAAGAAAACAGCACAGAATTATCAAAATGCTCCGCAGAAAAGATGCGGGGCATTTTTTACAACCAAAATCAACCATTTTGTTGACATCAACAAAATGATTTTTTTACTCTAAAAGTTTTCCAGCCTTGAATGATTCTTCCAAATAGCTCGGATTTTGGTAATAGCAGTCAGAATTGAAGTTGGAAATATAGTCGCTGATCACCGAAGAAAATATTTTGATAGTCATATCCACTTCTTCTCCGGGCTTGGCACAATCCAAAACCATAATGCTATATAGCCGACCGATATCAGTATAAGAAGGAACAGAATACTTGCAGTTTTCAACCGTTTCAAAGTCTCCCTGCGGAATTTTATAGCGTTCGATAACCTCTTCGCCAACTTGTTCAAAACTCAGACAATGATTGACACCAGCATCCTTGAGTTCTTTCACAACGCCATTATGTCCGAGACACTGAGCAACTACGCCTCGCTTATTTTTCGTGATGCGAGCGATATACTCAATTAATGAACAAACATAAAACAAATCATCCTGTTCAGATTCAGCCATGCTTGACCTCACATTTTACAAACTTCAAACAAGCCAAAGCCGATAAAGTATGGAAACTAATCTGATGCGTCGGGTATTTGAATTCAGCAAGAACCCAAAACTGTTTTCGTGTAATTTTTCCAGCAAT
>CAMZGI010000136.1 GCA_947306305.1 uncultured Fibrobacter sp. | reverse complement strand
CTTTTGTGGTGCCGCGGTAAATCGTTTCGCCGAGGAATCCCGGAGCCCAGCTTGTATCGCTAGGAATCCAAAGTCCGGTGCTGTCGTATTTGCCTGCACCGTTCCAGTGGTAGTCATTGCTCAAGCTTCCGTTCGGGAATCGGAACAACGTGTAACCGCCATCGACGAGCGCGGGCGCCATGTCGTAATAGCGGCTGGGCGGGTTCCAAATGGCAAGGTCGGCGGCTAGCATGTGGTGTTCGTTGCCTTGCGAATCGTAACCGTTGGCTATTTTAACGCCTAGTTGCGTGTCGTCAACCTCGATGACGTTCTGGGCGGCAAATGCGGATGTTGCAGAAAGAGCAAACGCTGTCCCGCACAAAAATTTCTTGATATCAAATTTCATAAAAGCTCCTCAAGAATGGGGTAGGGCTTGTTTAGTAAAATTTAATGAATTTTAATTTCGCTATAAGATTCGTAATGGTTTGCGGTGTAGTAAATTGTACAGCCGCCTTGATACATAAGTCGCTTTGTTCCACGATTGTTTGCGGAGTAATCGACATCGGCTTCGTGATAGGAACCTTGGGGTAACATGGATTTGTCGTTGCTGAACGAGTCTCCGCCAATCATCACGCCGATTGTTGTCCACGGGTTGAAATTCCACTTTTCGAAGGTCTTGCCGGTCTTGGATTCGTAAAGCTTTTGGCCTTCGGCTTTACTGACGTAATTAGAGGGCAATTTGTCGAACTTGCACAAGTATGCGGCCACGGAATCTTTAGTGGTGTATTTGCCGGATTCTTGGATTGCTTCGTAGATGCTTGCGTAATAGATGCTGTCTAGAACGCGGAAAATGCTATCTTCGACATCTTGTGGAGCGCATGTTGCGTTGCCACATTCGTCCGGGGGGCCGTAAGCCCAACAACTGACAAGAACCTGATGGCATTTGTCGCTTTCGCTTGGAGATACAGTGCATGATACCGCAAATGCAGAAACAATTGCGGCAATAAAAAGGACAAGTGCGTTTTTTGACTTCATGCTTTAAATGTAATATAAATTACACTCCGCGCATTTCTGGATTCCAGACGATCTTGTGTAACTGCACTTGGAATCGGGCGTTGTTTGCGGTCATGACTTTACTTGCAAGCATCCAGTTGACGATGTGTTCGTTAGAAAGTTTTCCGAAAACAGGTGAAATGAAAATGTGTGGCATGGAGGTTGCCACAGAACCCGCGACGGACTCTGTAGCGGAAACGTTGTCCCCGCAGCGCGAGGTCTTGCGATGCGAAAGTTCTGCTACGACTTTTTCGGCCTCGTCAAGATCTTCGACACTTCCGACGACGAACTTGAGCACATCTTGCGAACCGAGCGTTTCCAAATTTTCCATCTTCATTTTCGAAGACATACCGCTGCTTTGGCACTTCCAATCCATCGTGTAGAAAAGTCCTGGCAGCTGCCATTTGCAAGGAACAGTTCCGTTCGTTTCGATATTGACGAGGTATCCCGCTTTGCTGAACTTTGTCAGTAATTCGTCAACGCCGGGATGTAAAAGCGGTTCGCCGCCAGTGAGCGTTACGCATTTCACGCCGCTCTCGTTGCGGTAAGATTCTACAGTTGCAAAAACTTCATCGACGCTCATCGTCTTAAAGTCGTTGCCTTCGACGGCGTACATGGAATCGCAATAGCTACAGCGCAAGTTGCATCCGTGAAGTCGCACGAATACAGCGGCAAGGCCAGTCCTTAAGCCTTCGCCTTCGATGCTCTTGAATATTTCGGAGACTTTCATTTTCCGCGCTTCCTGTCGTGGGCGTTTACGGATCGATTTCGTACTCGACGATGTTGCCTTCGCTTTCTTGAATCTGCACTTTGTAGCAGTGCGGCACGCGTTCGCAAATCCAGCGGGCAATGTTTTCTGCGGTGGGGTTCACGTCAATCACGTCGTTCAAGAACTGATGATCGAGCTTGCCGTGTACCATTTCCTTGATACGGGAAAAATCTACCACCATGCCGTTTTCATCGAGCGTTTCGGACTGGCAAAAAACCGTGATGATCCAGTTGTGACCATGCAATCCGCGGCACTTGCTTTCGTAGGGGAGCGCAAGCTTGTGGGCTCCAGAAATTTCCATTCGCTTGATAACTCTGTACATGATTATGCTCCGTAGATTGTAGTGTCGTTGATGCCGGCTTCGGCGAGGGCTGCCTTGCGTTCGATGCAGGTGGCGCACTTTCCGCAATGGATTTCTTCGCCTTTGTAGCAAGACCATGTTTCGCTGTAATCGATGCCGAGTTCTTTTCCGCGGCGGGCGATGTCTGCTTTAGAAATTTCGGTGTAGGGCGCGTCGATGGTGATGCCTGCGTAAGTACCTGCGGCAATCGCGTTCGACATGTGTTCCACAAACGATTTGCGGCAATCGGGGTAAACTTCGTGGTCGCCAAAATGGTTCGCCATCATCACCTTGGTAAGTCCCTTGCTTTCGGCTAGCCCTGCGGCTACCGAGAGCATGATGCCGTTGCGGAACGGCACGACTGTTGACTTCATATTCGCGGTAGCGTAGCTCCCTTCGGGGATGGCGTCTGCCCCAGAGAGTAGCGACGACGTGAAGTAGTCGTGCATGAACTTCAGAGGGATCGTAATGTGCGGGATTCCAAGCCTTTCGCAGTGGAGTTTAGCAAACGGGATTTCTTTGTCGTTGTGGTTGCTGCCGTAGTCGAACGAAACGGCGAGAGCGATTTCTGATGCACGGTCATAGAGCAGAGTGACGCTGTCCATGCCGCCGGATAAAATCAGCAAGGCATTTTTCATGGGGGCTCCTAGTTTTGTTTAATGTCAGGATGGATTTCGAACTGACATGGCTAAAGATAGAAATTTACTTCGCTTTGTGGAGAGTTCTTTTGTGGGCGGGGCGCGGCTACGGTCTGATTCGGATGTTCGTCTTTTTCGTCAAATATTTTTTATTGACGAGGTATAATGCGTATGCAGCAAAAAATGAAATGAGCATGATAAGAATGTTCGAGGAATCTTTGTCCAGATAGTCTAAAAAGACAAAGAACAGTTTGTAAATGCACACATGACACAAATATAATTCTAGGGACATTAGCCCTACGATGGTAAATATTTTATCGATAACTTTCCAATTTTCAAAAAGTTTTGCAAGGACTGCGCAAAGAACTGGCGTTATTGTAATGTATGGCAAATATGCGAGCGAACAGGATTGCAAAGAACTGGGTAAAAAATGCATAAAGAACGTTAATGCGAGGAGCGATGCGAGTGCTATTGCCAACCCAAGTATTTTCCTTTTTTTGTTTAGAATAATGTTGCAGCCGTCTTTTGCCCAATGTCCGAAAAATGCTCCGATGAAGAATATCGGAAGCCTTGCGTAAGTCAATATAATGAAGCCCCCGAAATTTTTTTTGTTGTAGCAGTATATGCAAACTAAAGCGTATATTAAAATTAAAGAAAGGCCGGCACCGATAAATGATAAAGATGCTTTTGTTCCGTATTTTTTAAATAGCCTAAAGTAAATGGGAAATATTGCGTATAAAAGTAAAATGCAAGAGATGAACCACATTTCGTCTTGATGCCCAATCCAGTAGCCTAACGTAGAAGCCCTGCATATCAACAACGATAAGCTCTTGACGCTGAAATCCATTTGGGTCAAAAAGACAATGCCCAGTACAAGCCAAAATTCGGGGACTATGCGGAAGAATCTGCTCTTATAGTATTTTGCTAATTTAAAATTTTTCCTAGACATGGAAAAATACAGGCCAAATCCAGACAGAAACAGAAATATATCTACGCCACCATAGCCAATGGATTTGATAAAGTCCAGTAGCGAAATATCTGTGGGAACAGGCAAATGAAACAACATTACCCATAATATGGCAAAGCCCATTATGGCACTTCTGTGTTTTGATATTAATTGAAGCGTGTTGTTCATTTCATTAATATACTCGATTTTGCAAAATAGAGGTGCGTTTCTTTCGTGTAAAACTTAAATAAGCTATATTCAGAGTGTAATTTAGTTTTGTAAAGCAGGTATTTTTATGGAAGAAACTTTCAGGACCAAGGGCACATGTGCCACGGTTATCCAATTTACCCGTGACGGCGACAAAATCCGCAACATCCGCTTTACGGGTGGTTGCAACGGAAACCTCAAAGCGATTGCAAAACTCTGCGAGGGCATGACCGCTGAAGACATCGCTGCAAAATTGCTCGGCAACACATGCGGCAGCAAGCCGACTTCGTGCGCGGACCAGCTCGCGAAAGCAGTCCTCGGACGCGAACCGTAAAAGCTAAATCTGTATCGAGGTATTTTTGAAACGCCGCCATAAAAAACACGCACCCATGAGCCGCTCGCAGGTAATGCAGGCGGTTCATTCGGAGGACACAAAACCCGAAGTGGTTGTGCGGCGAAAGCTTTTTCAAGAAGGATTCCGCTACAGGCTTCATCGCCACGATTTGCCGGGTTCGCCCGATTTGTTTATCCTCAAATACGGGGTGGTGGTGTTTATCAATGGGTGCTTTTGGCACCAGCATGGATGCAAATGGACGAGCCGCCCTAAGAGCAATTCTGATTATTGGAACAACAAGTTTGCGAATAATGTTGTTCGTGATGTCAAGACGAATTGGGAGCTGTCGCTGCTAGGCTATCGCGTGGCGACTCTGTGGGAATGTTCCATCAAATACGATTTTGAACACTCCATGGAATTGTTAAAAACATTTATCGAAGGCGACGAAGAAACGATTGAAATTTAAAATTATGCGTTTTTCGTCAAATTGGGGCGTTTAAAATTCTACAACAAAAAAACTTTGCATTAGTCCTCTTGCATGTATTGCCTATTTATTTTTGAGGATACAAAGAGGAATATTATGAGGAGTTCAAAACTATTCGCATTCATGGCCGCTTTTGGCGTGAGTGTTCTCGCTTCTACTGCCATGGCTCAAGATTCAACCAAGGCAGATAAATCAACCATCCCCACCAAGTTTTTCGACGAGTCTGGAGCGTATTTTGGCCCGGACTGCGACGAAAAAAATTACACGGGCGCCTATTACACTGGCGATTACACAAGCCCGTTCAAGACGGTTTTAGGGAAAACCGACGAAGATATTCAAAAGAAGTTGGATGAACTCTGGAACCACTATTTCGGTGGGCAAAACGACAAGACCGTTTATTACGAAGATCGCGATGGCGGTTACATCGTCGATATCAACAACAACGATATCCGTTCCGAAGGTATGTCTTACGGCATGATGATTGCTGTGCAGACAAACCACAAAGAAGAATTTAAGAAACTTTGGAACTGGGCAAAGAGCCATTTGTGGCACGACCCGGCTCGTGGTGGCAACGGCTACTTCTCTTGGCAAGCGAACCGCGATGGTTCTACGCGTGACCAAGGAAACGCACCCGATGGCGAAATTTATTTTATGATGTCGCTTTTGTTCGCTGCAAACCGTTGGGATGACGCGAACTACATGAAGGACGCGCAGACTATTTTGAAAGCTTGCTGGAAAGGCAACGGCAACTCTCTGTACAGCGAAACAAGTTATATCGCTACGTTCCAGCCGACGGACGGAAACAACACTTGGGGTGATGCCTCTTACAGCTTGCCCGCATTTGTCGATTTGTTCAGCCGCTGGTCCGATACCAACAAAGACAAATGGCTGAAGGCGACAAAGGCTACTCGCGACCACATCTACAATTCCGCTAACTCGAAGTCGGGCTTGTGCAGCGACTACAGCAACTTTGATGGAACTCCTCATTATGCATTCAGCCAAAATTCCGAGCGCTATGCATTTGACGCAATCCGCTGCCCCATGAACTACGGCATGGACTACTACCTGTTTGGCGCGGATGCTGAACGCCAGACGAAAATTGCAAAGATCATTACCGACTTCTTTGAGAAGGACGGTTACAAGCACGGGCACTTTAACTGGGATGGCTCCAATGGATATGGCGACTTCACGATTGGTCAAGCTGGCGCAAACGCCGTGGCGACTTACGCCTTGCTGAAAGAAGATTCTTACAAGGACTTGGTTAAGAAAGTCTTGCAGAAAGCTTGGGACTCCAAGCCCATCGTTGGAAGCCAGCGTTACTATGACGGTTTGGTGCACTACCTCGCTATGCTCCACTTGACCGGTAACTTCAAAATTTGGAAGCCGAAGCCGAAGGAAATCAAGGAAAAGACGATTACTGGAACAGAATACAAGGGTGCAACTTTCGCTGTTGGCGATACCATCGACGTGTTCGAAGATTGCCAGCTTTACAAGGCTACTTTTGTTAAGGCTCCTGACACGATTGATGCTTTGCACAACATGTACTTGCGCAGCAGCCAGTTTAAGATGGAACGCAACTACAACCTCAAGGGTTGCAAGGTGAACCGTGAAAATTCCGCCCGTGGCGCATACTACGGAAGAATCGTCCCGGTGAAGTAAATAGTGGCTTCGCCACAGTTGGCTGATGGCAGAGCTTAGAACTTAGAAGTTTGCTGTTCTTCTTCGTGTCATTCTGAGCGAAGCCCGTAAGGGCGAAGTCGAAGAATCCAAAAACATTTCTTCTTACATTGTCCCCCGACAGGCATGTTACCCCGGATTCATTCCGGGGTCGTTTTTTTTTATATAAAAAAAGAACTATCTTTCA
>CAMZGI010000135.1 GCA_947306305.1 uncultured Fibrobacter sp. | reverse complement strand
ACAGACTAGAGATGTGTTAGGATTTCACCCTAAAGGAGGTTTAGGTGTTTATTAAAAATTTTTCAATTATTAGAGCAACGCTGATTGCTGGATTGTTCATGCTAAATGCATGTGGCAACGACACCCCGAGCGAACCAGAAAATAACGATCTGAATAGTTCTTCGAGTGTTTCTGTAGAAAACGGATCTTCCAGTTCTGAAGAAAATAATTCTGAAAGTTCATCAAGCAGTCAAGCTGATACAACCTCGACAAACAAAAGGCCCCACACCCCAAGCGAAGAAAGCGGGCTGCCCAAAGTACCGGACCAAGATGGTCCCTACTACAGATCGTACGCTATCAAATCAAATACCGAAAAAGATGGGTTCACCATCATTGTTTATGACCGTCACTTCTGTAGAGCGACAACGTACAATAGCGTCGTTATTTCATCAACCTATCACTGGGATACCGGATCAAGAGGGTACGACGTTTACATCATAAAAAAAGCCGATAATGGAATCTACGCATCAGGACATTCCACAATGGATATGAAATACGTATATGAAGATATCGAAAAACATCAAAATGCAGATTCTTTAGCAACATTGCCCTTCTATGCAGGAAACTCCGAAGACATTTATGGAGAATGGACGTATCAACCCAAAGACACGTCAACTCCCGTAGAAGGTAAAGGCATCATCTTAACACAGGATAGCATTCATTTCTTGACTTATATAAACCCAGAAATCAATTACACAACCCCAAACGATCTTTATTTTGATTTCGGTGATGTTTTTGGCAAAGAAATTTACACTGAAATTTCAGATGGATTCTACAGCGGATACAATGTTTTAGGAGACATCCCCTCTCGCGGAATCAAACTGGCACAAACCGATTCTAGCATTCTCATCGACATGAACGGTCAAAAACTGGAATATTTGGTTAAAAAGAAATACACTAAAAGAACTAAATCTATCCAGTATATCATAAAATCTGGAGAAGACCGATGCTCGTACACAACATACACGCAGGAATTAATGGAGTCTGAATTCTGCAGTAGTACATACAAAGATTATATTAACATTAGGGGCTATAATACACAAAATGAAATTTATCAGCTAGAAGACCCAGGTTACAAATACAGCTATATTTATTGTTTCAAGAAACTGATTGAAGGTAATCCTGCTTGGGGTGAATCAGATTCCACAAGCAGCAAAAATTAAAGGATTTTTATGACATTCGAGGAACTCATTAAAGAAGTAAAATTTGAAGTGGAATTCGGTGGAGTAAAGCTCGCACCGGCGATTGTCCAAGATGCCGACAAGGGCGACGTGCTGATGATGGCATGGATGAACGAAGAAGCGCTCCGCCGCACGCATGAATGTGGCGAAATGGTATTCTGGAGCCGTAGCCGCAAAGAATACTGGCACAAGGGCGACACGAGCGGCAACGTGATGACCGTCGTAGAATGGGCTGCCGACTGCGACAGCGACGCTCTGCTTTTCAAGGTGCGTATGCAAGGCCCGCAAGTCGCTTGCCACACAGGCGCTCGCAGTTGCTTCTTCAAAACTTGCGAAGATTAAGGTGCAAAAAGCACCCATAGGCATATAAAACCACTCGATTTTGTGATTTTATATGCTTATAAATCGTCATAAAACGATTTACACAATCAAAGAAATTTTTCGAAGCATATAAAGTCGAGCATTTCACCGATTTTATATGCTTTTTTATTCGGCAAGCATCATTAAACGGTACAAATAAACTAAAAACAAGCATATAAAAAAGAATTTTTTCTTGATTTATATGCTTATGTTTTAGAGGACACTCATGAGATTTCCACAGAACTAGCGAATATTCACCTTCATGACGTTTGTGCCGCTTTTAGCAACGAACATTCCTTTGCCAAGACCTTCGAGCGACAATTCCGAATTTCCCTTTCGCAACAAGATTCCATTCATGTCAAACAACTTAATTTCACCATTTACAATTAAACGGTTCCCGTCGCGGTAAAGTTTGACAGGGGTAGCACCCAAAACATTCTTATAACGGAAAGCTTCCGCTTCCGTCATGCCCGTTGTTCCATCGATGAAATTATCGACGTGCGTAATCCCCGTATTCACGTAATCCGAGAGTCCATAGGCGGCACGCATCAAGTTAAGCACTTCTACGTCAAAAACGGAGCCATCGGGTTCAGACTGGCGGCGGATAATAGTCATGTTGTTTTCTCCTTCATGCCCCGTGTCCCAAGCAATCGGCACCACCTTGTTTCGCTTAGCCGATTTCATCAAATAGTCGTAATGCGCAAGCCTCCCCCGACGGTGCTTCTTGTAATTTTCACCCGTCAAAACGCCCACACGGTCGTTCGCTCCGAACTCCCCGATAATCACAGGCACACCCTTATCGACAAAATTCGTTTTCATCTTTCCAAACTGGTCGTCCATGCGGTCGCCCGTACACGGATCGCCCATCGCACCAGCCCACGCGTTGTAACCGCAGTTATGGACTACGTCGCTACCGGTCGCCAAGTCCTCGGCTCCCCAATAATATTGCGGCTGAACAATAGCACCCCAATCCGCAGGATCGTTCATCAGTGTGTATGTGTAAGGGTCGTAATAATGGACCTCGACCATCAAGCGGTCTGCAATCACGTCTTTGGGCAATTTGCTCACCGGAATGACTTCGCAGCTGCGGTCAATACTCGTCGAAGGTCCTTGAATCACCAAAGTGCGGCTTTCGTTGTTGCCGCCTGTGGCACGGACTGCATCTACAAAAACCTGATGGTAAACCATCAATATTTCCGTTTCGTGCTTGTAATTATCATCCGTTGTCGCAGGTTCGTTCGCACTCGCGAAAAGCAACCGTTCATTGTAATTCTTGAAGTGCGTCGCAATTTGCGTCCAATAAGCTTTCTGCTTCGCGCTCACTTCGTCTTTCTTTTCGTCGTTCAAGTTGCCTTCGAGCCAGCCGCCATCCCAATGGATGTTGAGAATCGTGACCAGCCCCGCCCGCATGCAGCGATCGACCACGACCTGCACCGAGTCCAGCCAACTTTTGTGGATAACCCCTTCGGTCGCATGGCTATCCCAAGCACACGGAATGCGAATGGTGCTGAACCCCGCCGCCTTCACCGAATCGATGTACGCCTCAGACGGGAACTTGTTCCCCCAGCCAGTCGGATTGCCCGGAACCTCCATCGTGTTGCCGATGTTGACGCCAAAGCCCATTTGATTGAAAATTTCAGTTGCGGCCGGGAGCGTTTTTTGCAGCCGACGGCGTAACCAAGAACAAGGAAGCGGCAATAACCGCAGTCCAAAGATTGCGTTTTTTCATATTTATCCCATAACAAACAACAAGGGGCTAACAAAGCCCCATCATAATATACGCCCTGCAACGCAATTTGAGTCTAGGTTAGCATCTTTTTTCTTTTGACAAATAGTCAATATCCCTATAAATCATTTATATTTAATCTTAAACGAGGAGGTTCCATGATAAAGAAAATATTTTCACTCTTGCTGATGACAGCCGTATTCAGTTTTGCACAAGCAATTTCCGACAGAATCACCGAAACGAATTGCTACAAAGATTCCGTCAAGGCCGAGGAATACGCGGCACTCACACAAGTCGATTTTGACGGCTACTATAAAAATTTAATCAAGCTCGAAGAAAATCAGATCAAAAAAGATGTCTTGTACATTGCAATCAGCTCTGCCGCTATCGGCGCCGGCGCAATCTGGTGGCTCGCGCTAAACGACGATCAAGCGAACGCCCACCCCCGCAAGGAACCCGTGAACGAAGCTTTAAGACCAACAGCAAAGATGTTCTCTATTGGACTTATCGCCGCAGGAGCAATTGGATTTGGTTACAACCTCTACGCCTTCGCCCGCGATACCGGAAGCGACAGCAAACTCAGGTCATCAGAAAAAGCATACAACGTTTATAAGGCCAAACGCGCAGCAATCAATAGCGGAGCTAAAGTTGCAATCTCGCCCGCAGTCAATATTCTGAACTCGTCGGCAGGTTTAAATATAATCGGACAGTTCTAGCATTACAAGTTCTAGCGCAACAAACACTTGCTAAAAAAGCGAAGTCCCTCGCATCGGCGAGGGATTCTTTGTGTTTAACGTTTCTGCAATACTTGGTCTTGTCTCGGACAACCCGTGTCCGTAGCGTGGCTCCGTTCTGGGAGCCGTCTATGCGGAGCATTCGCAACATCGCGCTCTCCTTGGCTTCGGCAAACTTGCATTTCGATTTGCCAGCCTTGCTATTGTGTTTAGCCATAGTGGCCTCCTTGACGCAAAATATAATTTTTTAGATTTACAGTGGAAAGGTGAAAATATGCTTGAACTATATAAAATTGTCTTAATGAATTTCCAAGCTTATGGGCCGAATATTTTTCTTCCGTGCCTATTGGCTTTTATCGTTATCGCATTACATAAAAAAGACAAGCTCAAAAAAATTTGGATATTGCTATTAGGCTTAACGCCTGTACTTGTCATTTGCAATTTATTTTTCTTAACCACTTATAATTACTCCTACATATTTACAATTTTCATCATATTCGCCGTTCTTTACTCCGCTACAATAGTCATCGCCAACAAGTGCGGAAAGAGCGTATTAGCTTGTTGTTTGTACGCCCCATTGATTTTTCTCTGCTCCTATTTGTCGCTTGCTACGTATGAATATTTCGATTTAAGAGAACCTCTCGGAAGCGTCGATGAACACGCATTGCCTAGCTATGCCCTCAGCGACCACGACTACACGGTACGAATAAATTATGCAGACGCATGGGGCAACGACAATTACACGTTGACCATACGTGGCAAAAAGGATTCGGTCACGCAAGAAGATTCTATTTTATTTTGTAAGCAATATAGAGCCTGTGCGGGCGTAACCGTCACTTTTGAAGATTCCATAAATCACAAAACGCAAACCGTCGTGCCGACAGAAAGAAATCATTGCCAATGGGAAGCGCTGCCCGAAGAAAAGAAATCCACTTTTTTCAAGCTAAAAGAACTTGCTGAAAATTACCATCAGGAATATAAACTAGGCTTTGTTTTAGACGGCTATACGTTCAACATCGACATCATCGACTATGAAAAAAGAACCGTCCGTTCGTTGAAACTTGAAAACGCGACAAACTATGAGCACGGAGTTCCAAATGCAAAAGAAATTGTTGAGCTTGGCTTCAAGTTGATTCCATTCAACAAAGACTCGATAGATGTATCCACGGAATGCAATGAAAGATTGCCGCAATTATTTGCCCAAATGAAGGCCGATTCGGCTTTAAAAGATTCCGCAAAAATTGCAAATGATTCGAACGCAATGGTCAATTTAAAAGACGTAAAGTCGCCAAAGCCAAAACGCCGCAGAGCAACAAAAAAGTAAATTTATAAAGGATTCCGAAGGATTCATTTCGTTGCAATTCGATATTGCAGATAATATTCGTCGTCATGGGTTCAAGCGATTGCTGCTTGCGGTTTCGGGCGGTTTAGATTCGATTTGCTTGGCACATTATTTTATAGAAAATCAAAAGGTCCTTGGCATTGAATGGCTAGGGATTGCACATGTGCATCACGGATTGCGCGAAGGAACTGCGGATAGGGATGCCGCATTCGTTGAGGAATTCGCCCGCAAATTCAATGTGCCATTTTTCTTGAAAAGGTTAGATGGCGAGGCGTTAAAAACTGCGGATGGCTCGCTCGAAGAAAACGCAAGAGACGCTAGGTATAAAGCTCTCGTGGAAGTGGCGATGAGCGTCGAGCGATCAGCGGCGAGCCATGAGCTATCAGCAGTGAGTAATACAACACACTTTGCCACTCTGGAGGCTTGTAAAGCCGATAGAGCCCATGATGGATCCTATCGGTCGCAAAGCTCCCTCCAGGATGACAGTTTTCACACAACAAGCCCCATTGTTCAAAGCGAAGCGACCTCAAAGGCACAAAGTGCCGAGCTCACACCTCATACCTGTATCGTTACCGCACACCATGCAGGGGATCAGTCGGAGACGATGTACATGCGGCTTCGCCGCGGAACAACCCTCGAAGGCCTCCGCGGAATCCAAGAGCTACGAGCAATCAGCCGTGAGCAATCAGTGGTGAGTAATGAGCCGTCAGTAATGAGCGATGAGATGCACAATGTCACTCTGGAGGCTTGTAAAGCCAATAGAGCACATGATGACAGTTTTCACACCACAAGCCCCATTGCTCAAAGCAAAGCGACCTCAAAGGCACAAAGTGCCGAGCTCACCCCTCACAACATGCCCCCATTCGTCTTGTCTCCCCTGCCTACAGCCTACAACCTACTGCCTACAGTCCCCCTCTACCGTCCGTTCTTGAACATCACTCGTGCAGAACTTCTCACCTACGCCCATGAGCACAATCTTAAATGGTGCGAAGATGAGAGCAACGCGGATGTGAAATTTGCGAGGAACAAGATTCGGCATGTTTTCCTCCCCCATCTTGAAGAAAACGTCCCTGACGCAACAAAACAACTTTGCCGCATTGCAAGCCTAGCCGACAAAGCGTATGAAAAAATACTCGCAAAATGCGACACTCTATTCTCTGTCGCTCTGGAGTACTCAGCGGCGAGCAATGAGCCGTCAGCTGTGAGCGATGAGCATATATTAGGCGGCGAAGCCGCGACCCTAAAAGCTCAAAGC
>CAMZGI010000134.1 GCA_947306305.1 uncultured Fibrobacter sp. | reverse complement strand
TTCCGTCCATCACCATCGTCGCAATCGTCATCACGGGAATTACGGGTGCAGTCACAGCACCTCTCGTATGCCGTTTTTTCCGCATCAAAAATCCAATTGCGCAAGGGGTCGCCATTGGCACATCTAGCCATGCCCTCGGCACGACCAAAGCGATGGAAATCGGAGAAGTTCAAGGCGCGATGAGCAGCCTTTCCATAGGCGTTGCGGGCGTTGTCACGGTTTTCATTACGCCAATGCTGCTAAAAGTTTTAGGATAAACTCTAATTCAGTTTTTTACGCAACGGACTGAGTATCCACTCAGTTTTTCGCAACCACTGTTACCTACGCGCATTGCGTCACCAATGGCAAATAAACCCACTGAGTAAGCTTTATTTTGTTCACCTTCAGTCGCACTCCAAAAGCCACTCGAAGTGGTTGCATACGTGACTGTATTAGGTTGCTTATAGCCAGCCGGCAAAGCAGAAAATCCAACAGCATCCGTACCGTTCTCACCCGTTTCATTCGGTACCCAACCGGTCTGAGCCTTAAGAACCTTTCCAGCAACATCCCCACCTCCGACCAAGTCGAGTAAAACAGACCATTCGTCATTATTAGGCAAATGCCAACCATCCGGACAAACTTCGATTGCTGTTTTCCAGACATACAAACGTCCTATCCTAACGCTATCTACCGCCATATTGATAGAAGTCCAAATTGGACCAAAGTAAGCATTAGGTTTACTGCCATCGGTATAGTCTAGATTCTGAGCCATCCACCACTGGTCACCAATTTTCACGGTTTTGTACGTTTTGCCATCGCGGTCATCAGTCAACGAGCCATACTCGCATTTATCCTCTGTTTCCGTTTTGCAGAACAAGGCCGTTGTTGCCTCAGAAGAACTCGACCCGGTTGACGGAGAAGCCTCCGAACTAGACTCAGGCAGAACAGCATCGCTCGAAGACGTTGCCGATGAAAGAGGCGAAGCAATAGTTGCCGAAGAAGACGATCCTTCTGCAACTTCTGACGAATGCGGAGCGACATTTGATACAGAATCACCATCGCCACAAGCAGCAAACATCGCAACCGAGCACAAGCAAATAAAAGAACGTAAACCGAATCGAAAAAACATAAGCACTCCTTTTGTAAAGGAATATACCTAAAAAAAAATTCAAAGGAGAAACGCAGTCTGTTTCAATTTAAAATTAAAGCTGGATTATATAAAAAATTTCTATATGACACACCCCGAGGATTCCCGCCAACAATTCTCAGTAACTCGTCTTTGGACTTTCGCTTCGCTCGTCTAGCACATCCCTATAAAATTTCTATCTTTGAGCCATGCCGTTCTACTCCGACGAAATCATCCAAGAACTCAAGAACCAAGCGGATATCGCCTTGGTCATCCAGCAGTTCTTGCCGCTAAAAAAAAGCGGGAACAATCGATACGTCGGCGTGTGCCCATTCCACGATGACCACTCCCCATCCATGACGGTAAATTCCACGCTCGGCATTTTCAAATGCTTTGCATGTGGTGCCGGAGGCGATGTTTTCAAGTTCGTCGAAAAGCACGAAAAATTGGACTTCAAGGGCGCCGTAGAATGGGTTGCAAACTTTGTGGGCTACGCACTCCCGAACCTCGGCAACAACGTCAAAACCGAAGTTCTCGAAGACCGCACGATGGTGCGTAAGCTCAACGAGCTGGCATGCACTTGGTTCGAGCAACAGCTTACGTTAAGCCCGAAGGCGCTCGATTACCTAAACAAGCGCCACGTTTCGGAAGCCACGCGAAAAGAGTTCCACATCGGTTACGCCCCGACAGGGTGCGAAGGTTTTATCGGCTACGCCGCTCGCAACGGATTTTCGCCACGCGACTGCGTTAAGGCAGGACTTGCTGTCGAAAAAGAGAACGGCGGTATCGCAGACAAGTTCCGCGACCGTTTGATGATAGCCATCCAGAACCTTTCTGGCGTTGTCGTGGCATTTGGCGGACGCGACCTAAGCGATCCCGATTCGCACAAAGGTATCAAGCTAGCCAAATACATGAACAGCCCAGAGACAGCTCTTTACAGCAAACGCGATATTCTCTTTGGGTTGAACCACAGCCGCAACGCCATCATGAAGGAAAATGCGGTCATTATCGTCGAAGGATATTTTGACCTCATCAGCCTTTACCAAAGCGGAATCCAGAACGTCGTAGCCGCATCAGGCACGGCTCTCACAGAAATGCATGCGAGCATCCTCGCCCGCTACGCGAAAACGGCTTATCTTGTCTTTGACGGAGACTCCGCCGGGCAAAACGCAACTCGCCGCAGCCTCGAAATTGTGCTCCCCAAAGGACTCTCGCCAAAAGTTTTTGCGCTCTCGCGACCAGACGGCACCAAGATTGACCCGGACAACTTTATAAACGAGCAAGGTCCCGACGCGTTTAGACAAGCGCTCCGTTCAGCCGAAGACTGGCTCAGTTATCTCAGTCGTTCGATGCCAAGCAACAGCCCCGAAGACAGGGCTGCGTTCATTACGCTAGCCAAGACGCTTATCAAGAGCATCGAAAACAGGGAACTCCAAAATCAATATTTGAAACTTGTCGCAGAACGTTACGGCACCACTCGCTCTCTCGAAGGAATTAAGGTTTCGCAGCCCAAGCACGAGAAAGCAGAAGCTAACCAGCCAGCAACTCCCGAAGTAAGCGTTCCGTGGGAATTGCTCTCGCCAATCGAAGTCCGTTTTGCAAACCTCTTGTTCCGCAATCCAACATTACTCGACCGTGCAAGCGAATACTTCGACATGGATTTTGCAGCAAGCGGAATTCAAATTTTCGAGTCTCCGCTCATTGATGAATTTATCCAATCCGTCCTTGCACTTTATGCCGAAACTGGGACTTTTTCTCCGCGGAATCTTTACGAATCGCTTTCGCCGCAGTTGCAACTTTTCTTGGAGCAGCTCCCCGACGAAACGTGGAAAACGCCCAGCGAGATTTTGGAATTTTACGACACCGTGGCAGTCCTTACGCTTAGACTTTGCGACCGCTATAAAAAGCTCATCCCGCTCGATTCCGAAGCAGGCATGCGCCTCCGTATGCAACTGAGCAAATTCACGCAAGGCATCCAGACGGTAGCAAAGAAACGCAAGATTTCAGCAATAACGCCTGACGTTTTTGCAGAGCAAATCATCTTGAGCAAAACTCAGCTCATAGACCTTTACACAGAAATTAATCAGCTTTCGAGCAAACCGCAAGCATCACTGCAAGTAAACTTGCAGAATGCACCGGCAGCCGCACAACCGTCGCAGTTTAATAACGAGCAACCCGTGCAGCCAGCACAGTTCGCGCAACCTGAAATGCCTCCAGAAATGGAAGCCCCGCCATTTGACGCAGACGAACAATTTGCATCAAGCGGGCCTCCCGAAGAAGCACCCTACGATCCGAACGAAGAACCTTATGTCCCTGATGACGAGCCCTACGTTCCCGACGACGATTTCGGAGCCATGGACGATTTTGGCTAAGCCCGCAAGATTTTAAAATAAAAGAGGAAATATGTTATCCATCAAGAACCTTAAAGCAAGTATCGAAGACGGCACCCAAATCCTGAAAGGGATCAATCTTGAGGTGAAACCAGGCGAAGTCCACGCCATCATGGGTCCGAACGGGTCTGGCAAAAGCACGCTCTCCAAAGTGATTGCAGGCCACCCTGCTTACCACGTGGATGGCGGTTCCGTAGAACTCGACGGCAAAAACTTGCTTGAGATGGAAATCAATGAACGCGCGAACTCGGGACTCTTCATCAGCACGCAGTACCCGACCGAAATTCCGGGCGTGAACAACGTCGAATTCTTGAAGATGGCGCTCAACAGCAAGCGCGCTTTCCTCGGCCAGCCCGAAATGAGCGACGAAGATTTCAAGAAGCTCTGCGAAGAAAAGATGAACTTGCTCGAAATGGACGAACGCTATCGTGAACGCGGCGTGAACGACGGCATGAGCGGTGGCGAAAAGAAGCGTAACGAAATCCTCCAGATGGCCATTCTCGACCCGAAGGTGAGCTTCCTCGACGAAACGGACTCCGGCCTCGACATTGACGCGCTCCGCATCGTAGCTAACGGCATCAATCACATCATGTCGCCCGAAAAGGCTGTCATCCTCGTCACGCATTACCAGCGCTTGCTGGACTACATCAAGCCCACTTACGTTCACGTGCTCCGTCACGGCAGAATCATCTTGAGCGGCGGCCCGGAACTCGCCCTCAAGCTCGAAGATCAAGGCTACGACTGGATCGAGGAGAAATAATGGACGCACTCACTCGTATTCGACAATTGGGAATGCCCCGCCGCAATAACGAGCTGTGGACATTCTTCCCCGTAGCAAAAATCCCGACGCAGGAATTTCCAGACGCATGCGCCAGCGAAGACGACTATTCCGAAGAAAACGACTTCGCGGCTCTACTCCCGCTCGCCAAGAACGCACGAACAATGACGCGGACGATTCCCGACAGTGCTGAAGAAATGGCGATGCTCAAGTGCAACAACGACTTTGGCCACACCGTCCTTGACATTGGCAAAAACGCCAAGGTGAGCCTCGAAATTCTCGACAACAAAGTAGCCCACGACATCGCCGCAGAACGCTTCGACATCAACGTTGGCGAAAACGCAGATGTCGAAATTTTCTTTGCCAACCCGGCTTGCGATTTGCCGCTCCGCTTTAGGCATTTCAACATCAAGCAAGCTGCAGGCGCCACAGTGCGTTTTTCAAGCATCTGCAAAGATACAGCGATTGGCCGCGTAAGCGTCGAATGCCACCTCAAAGGCGAAGGCGCAAGCTTCGATTACCGCAGCCTGCATGTTCTTGACGGGAACGCTTCGCAGCACAGCCGCCTCACCATCTACCACGAAGCGCCGCGTACCACAAGCACCCAGCTTGCACGCAACCTGCTTTCGGGCTCTGCCCACGTGAGCTATGACGGAAGCGTCATCGTCGGTTACGACTGCACGGGAGTCAATTCCAGCCAGCTCGTGAACACGATTCTCATGAGCGAAGATGCCTGCGTCTCCGTGAAACCGGTGCTCAAGATTTACCACGACGACGTGGAATGCACGCACGGCAATACCGTCGGCGAGCTCGATGCCGAACAGATGTTCTACCTCGTGAGCCGCGGCATCCCGAAAAAGGCTGCACAAGAAATGCTGATGCGTTCCTTCGCGCAAGAAACATTCTTGCCGCTCCCGGACAGCCCCGCTAAAAAGCGATTGATGGCGAGCACCGAAGGTGCAGTTTCTAGTTACTAGAACTTAGTTACTAGACATTTCAAAGTACTGAGTGACAAAACCTGACTATACAAAAAATCCGCCGAAGGGCGGATTTTTTTGCGGATTTTTTGAAGGATTTTTTACATGAAATCGGAGAGAACCAATAACAGCGTTCCACTGAACGCTACGATGAAATTCACCACAAAATCATCGAAAGCCGTCGGTTCCGGCTTTTTATCCGAAAGATAATTCTCTCTCAAATATCCCATTCTCATCTCGTTAAGTGTAGATTTTCTCTACATGTCTTTAATTTAACATATAATCGTTAAAAACAAAACTTTTTTTAAAATTATTTTTACACGTGACGAAAAGCACACAATTCAGCAAATTCGAGCACAACGATATTCGTCATGCTCGCCCTGATAAAGCTTTTTAAAAAGTTCTATTTCTTGCTTTCTTCGATTTTCTTGATGGGTTCGTCCATCATGCGTTCTGCAATGACTTCCGGAGTTTCTTCGGCAATCGCAGCGTTCGATTCTTCCGGCATCCACGGCTTGTCGAGGCTCTTTTCCCAAGACACCGTCGGAGCTTGCACATCTTCGTGCGAGGTATCCACAATCGGGAGTCCCAAAAGTTCGCGGGCACGGTTCAAAGCCGCATCGATATTACCAAGAGCGTTTTCTTCGCCAAGCTGCTTGAGCACACCGGCACGGGTCAAAGCCACCACCGGCTGGGCATGCACACCGCTCAGCAAAAGCTGCGTCCCTTCGCGGTTGCAACGGTTGAGCAAATCTTCGATCATATTGATACCAGCGGCATCAATGCTCGAAACGCTACGCATGCGCAAAATCAAAATCTTCGGCTTTTCCGAAATGCGGTTCATCGTTTCCTTGAACTTATCGACAGCGCCAAAGAAGAGCGAACCCGCAAGTTCGTAAACCACCACGCCCTTCGGCACCTGGCGCGAAAGCTCGTTGTGAGCAGCTTCTTCGTCATCTTCCTTGAGAGCAGAAGTCACCGATTCCACTTCGGCCACATCAGACATACGCTTGATGAAGAGCACAGCGGCAAGGAGCACGCCCACTTCGATAGCAACCGTCAAATCGATAATCACCGTGAGGAAGAAAGCGACAAGCATCACAGTCACGTCGCTCTTCGGAGCCTTGAACATTTTGATAACGCTGCGGTAACCGCACATGTTGAAGGCAACCTGGAAAAGCACAGCGGCAAGAGCTGCCATCGGAATCATTTCGGCATACTTGCCAAGCACAAGCATAATCAAAAGCAAAACGACAGCGTGGACAAGGCCAGAAATCGGGCTCACGGCACCGTTACGGATGTTCGTCGCCGTACGCGCGATAGCGCCCGTCGCCGGGATACCGCCAAAAATCGGGCTCAAGATGTTTGCGACTCCCTGACCGAAAAGTTCCGTGTTGGAGCGGTGCTT
>CAMZGI010000133.1 GCA_947306305.1 uncultured Fibrobacter sp. | reverse complement strand
GCATTTCGGGGCCGAGAACCGGGTCCACCTTCGGGAACTTGTCGAAGGGGAACACAGCTTCCTTGGCGCCGTGGTGGTTGAACTTCTTGTCCTTGAGCTTGAGGTCTTCCAGCTTTTCGCCGAGCATGAGGCGCGTAGCGAGGCGGGCCATCTGCGTGTTACAGACCTTGGAGACTAGAGGCACGGTACGGGAAGCGCGCGGGTTGGCTTCGAGCACGAACACCTTGCCGTCTTCGATTGCGTACTGCATGTTCATGAGGCCGCAAACGTGGAGGGCTTCTGCAATCTTCCTGGTGTAATCCTTGATGGTTGCCAAGTTTTGACGCCTTCGGCGTCCGCGGCTGCATTCGGTCATGCCGAAATGCGAGCATTTCGTCGCGACACTCACTTGCACGCTTTTCCTTCGTGATGGTCACCGGCGGGATAATGCAACTAATCCTTTGGGCGTTCCCGCACATACATGTGCGGTCGGGCTATATTTTATGGGTTGCCCGGCTCACTCCGTTCCCGCCCAACCTCATAAAACGAAGCCTTGCTCCCGAAAACATCAAGAAAGAACTGCCCGCAAGTCTTCGCCCCAAGGGGTCACTATCCCTAACGCAAAATCAGAACTTAATCCGTTCATGACCAACACTTCTAGAAACTTTAATTCCCTTATAATTATGTTGTTCAAGCCATTCTTTTACTGATTTGATATAGTAATTTGAAAAAGTAGGCCCTAATATAATTTCATCAAATGGATTTTCAATCTTAACCCGATACCGCGGAACACATCTGTTGTCTATTTCATATTTTCCAATTCCAAATTCATCTGTATGCCACCCTTTGGGCGATTCTTTTTCAGATTTTTTCACCTTTATTATACGCCATTCATTTTCTGCTTCCCAAGAGCAATTCTTTATTCTCCAAAAATCAGTTTCCGCTAATGTTCTCGCCCCAATCAAACAATCCGAAAAATTTCTGCAATAGTAATCATCTCTACTTTTTATATACTCTGCATCATGTTTAACAGCGGGTTCAAAATTCGGCAATATTTCTTTTATAGTTTCAACACTAAGATAACGCACTGCTTTTATTCTTTGGGGATACTTTTCTTCAAAAATAGTTCTATCTAAAGCAAGAGCAATTCCATTTTCGCTTGCATAATCTTGTCTCCAAAACAACATAGAATCTCTCAAGCTAGATAAAGAAAAGGAATAATGTCGTACACATTGTTCTTCACGACGATTATTATAACTCTCATATTCTATATAGTCGTTAATAGCTCTTTTACAAGAAAGTCTATTTTCATCATCAAAGCTGCTTATGATTCTTTCTTTATGGTCCTCTAAAAACAAAAAGAACCATTTACCTTCATCTTTATCGTTAAGAAAATGATAATCAGTAAATTGCAGCTCAACATTTTTACCCTTAGGATCATTAAAAATTTTTTCAAGAGTGTCTATCTTGGTATAATGATAAAGATACTCATGATTTTCTTTGTTGCAAATAGTGTCATCATTTTTACATTTTATCAAACTCATCATGAACCTCCTTATAAGTGCAAAAATCTTCATAGCACATCTCATCCAAAACAAACATTTCTACATTTTCACATCCACTTATTGATTGTCTTTGAGGCAACGAACAGACTGATAATTGTAAGAATCATCAGCGTAAACAAATATGCCCGTTGCATTTATACCCAAAGATTCATGACGACCTTCATAATAGCGTTTTTCCGAAATTGTTGTTCCATGGATAACAGCAACATCATCTTTTATAGGAATTGCCGAAAAACCATACGCATCTGTTGCCTTGGGCCATCCTTCAAAACCTTTTGTTTGAAGAACTTCAGGTGTTTCTCCACCTCCTACGCTACTTTTAAGGGTTTCAAATTCCTCGGTTGATGGCAAATGCCATCCTTCAGGACATATTCCTCGTATTGGATAGGTAGCGGAACAGCTGGCACCATTCCCATCATAGCCACATCCCTTACTATTGTCAGAAAATTTTCCAACACTATCCATAGCATCCGACCACATATATATACGTGCCGCACCAGCACAATCTTCCACATGCATAGGTCCATTATATAGAGAATTGTCTGTTTCACAGATACTATTGGGAGCGTCATACCTTAAATTCTCGGCCATCCAAATTTGATTGCCAATTGTAATGGTCTTATACACTTCCCCATCACGAGAATCCGTTATTGTATTAGGACTGTCAAAAATCCATCCATCAGCAGTACACGTATATTTAGAGCCAAGGTCAAATATTTTCGATTCGCCTTTGTTATAACTTACACATCCCTCATTTAGGTAAACTTCCAAGTCCATCGCCTTTCGGAAAGAATCCGCATCGCAAACATATTTGTTAGAGTCAACAACATTTCCATCTACAATAGTTCCCTTCTTGGAGCATTCCTTTTTATATGTATCATATTCTAATACAGAAGCTATTCTCCAAGCCTTATTTTTACATATAAAATGGAAAGTCGATCTCCTACTTTTCGTATTTTGATTTTTTACAATCTTACCTTCAGTATCGCAATTACCCAAGCCGTAATTCGAATACCAAAAATCACGAACATATTTCTCAAAATTTGGCACAACACCCAAATCCCACTTTTCAATATTAGAACGAATAACCGATAATCCCTCAGACATGTTCAAAAGAATATTGGGCTCAATATCGAACTGATCCTTTGCCATAGCCCAATCGGCTATTTGCGTTTTGGTTGTCTCATCATCCCATTTACCGTCTTTTTCAATATCTGTAGCAAACTTGGTCAAAAGTTCTGTAAGGTCAGCTTCATTTAAATCGCGAAGCATTAGCACACTAAACGCAAGCAACGCAGCATTCTCGTCACCTTTACTAAATATATCCAAGTCTTCAGAGTTTGCAAATTTCCCTTGAATACCAAAAGCATTAAATATTTCCGCTTCAGCTTGTTTCTTAGCTGCAGGCACATTGATTCCTGTTCCAATTAAATAAAGAGCTCGTTCATATTCTAAGTGAGTGAGCAGATTGATATTCACTTTTTTACGTTCGCTGAGGTCTGTCAAAGCATTTAGAGTAATGGTGCCATTTGATTTTTTGCCGCTAATCTCATTACGGAAATATCCATTTGCCTCAAGAAGTGCATACTGACTTGTTAAAGTCACACTTGACACGGTAAACTTGCCATCATCACTTGCAATTTTTCCCGTAAAGCTCTTGCCCGTTTGTGAATAGGACTTACCATCAAGCTCATAGAGTTTTACGGAAGAACCATTTACAAAAGGTCCTTTCTGTGACACTCCCGAAATAAACTTGTTTTTTACAGCAGCCACTGGAAGTGTGTCGTATGCAGTAGAATCCTGTTTAAATTCAACACTGCTGGAGGACTTCACCTTTTCACCACTTGATGATGATTTGGTTTTGTTGATTGAAGACGAGCCCTTATCAGAGTCATCTTCAACCCAGTCAGCGTTCTCGCAAACATAGGCAATCTTCTCATCTTTCACATAGGCGGTTGCACCTTCTCGCTTGCTGCTGCATACAGGAAGATCTTCGAAAGTCGCTACAACCAAATCGGACTCGGAAGCCGTTGTATTTTCCGGACTATTGGAACTACTATCGCCACCACAGGCGGCGAAGAAAATCGCGAGAGAAAGTGCGGCAAGATTGCCAATTTTGTACCAAGCCATAGCAGCCTCCATTGTTTACACCTCTGGAGTTCGCCTTGTTCCGCAAAGAACTTCGCCAAAATTCTGCATGAAAACAAAAAGGCGCGAGTCGTTGCATTTATCAACCTGAGGCTCAGCATGCCTGTCAACGATAAACGCACGACCCACGCCCCATAAAGGGCACGATGCAACGAACCCAAACATTCGCTTGGGTACGCACAAAGCGATACAACAGCAGAAGCCGTTGCATGCGTGAGCGTTCGCCTTGTTCCCGTTGACTTGAATTTGCTGATTTCAGGTTGAGAACAAGAGACAAAACTCTCTAATATGTCCAATTTAAAAATAACTTAAATCCAAGCAAGATGTACGGGAAATTTACAAAAGAGGGCGTTTTTGTGACGAAAATGGCGAATTTAGAGCATTTTATAAAGCCAATGGGGTATTCCAACTTGGAAGGGGGTTGCCTTTCGAGCGTGTAAAAAGGTATATTTAAAAAGAACGTTATCGGAGTAAAACCATGATAGCAACTGCAAAAGGATTTTTCGATGGGCAGCAGATTGTGCTAGAACCACCTGTTCGGCTAGAAGCGGGGCAGGAGGTTGTTATCGCATATACTGTCGTAGCATCCTCTGAAAAAAAGAATGCAAAAGCGGATCTCGTTGATTCGCTTATTGGTGCTATTCCCAATACAGGAAAGTCACTAGAAGACTACCGTTCAGAGAGACTCGAAAAATATGCAGATAATGGTTGACACCAATGTTGTTCTAGATGTTCTGCTGAATAGAACCGCCCATGTGAACGAATCGGCAGCAGTTCTCAAGGCAGCATCAGACGATATCCAAGAATTCATTTCGGCTTCCGCAATTACGGATATTTATTACATCGCACAAAAGGAATTGAAAAAACCGTCCTTAACAAAACAGCTTCTTCGCAACCTACTCCAAATTGTCCATGTTTCTTCCGTATCAGAAGTCGACATTTGGGCGGCTCTCGATAGCGGATGGGAAGATTTTGAAGATGCTGTTCAGAACTCCGTTGCAGAACATCACCGGTTCGACTGCATCATCACTCGCAACACTTCCGATTACAGCAATTCCGCATTGTCTGTAATGACTCCGAAGGAATTCGTCAACAAGTTCGTTTCGAAATAATCTTTTTCAAGTATGATAAAAGGACCTCAGCAATAAAGCTGAGGTCCTTTTGCTTTTTTAGGGAGGGTGGGCGGGGAAAGCCCGGGCGTTACGGGCGCGGCGACTGAGCGCCCGCTAGAAGGGGAAGCGGAAGACCCGACTGGGGTGGGTTATACACAAAACGCCCACTCTTTTGAGTGGGCGTGATTATAAGGGCGGGGTCGGGGCTGAAGCGAGGGGAAGGCTTTCCCCTCACCCCTAATCCTTACACCTCTTCAATGCTTGCGTGGTACTCTTGCAGGCTCTTCACCGCTCCATGTCCGTTCCTTGCGGCCGCGATACCCTTCACTGTGTTATAGGCACCGGCGAGGGTCGTGATGTACGGAACCTTGTACTTGATGGCGGCCTTGCGGATGGCGCTTTCGTCCTTGATGGCGTCGCGCTTTGCCCACGGCGTATTGATGATGAGGTTCACCTGCTTGTTCAGGATGATGTCGAGAACGTTCGGGCGGCCTTCAGCAATCTTGTTCACCACTTCGCACTTGACACCGGCGGCTTCGTAGAACTTGGCGGTGCCTTCGGTAGCGTAGATCTTGAAGCCGAGCTTCTGGAATTCCTTACCGATTTCGATGGCCTGTTCAGACAAGTTAACCTTGTCGGACAAGCTAATCAGCACGGCACCTTCGTTCGGGAGGAAGGAACCGGCAGCTTCCTGGCTCTTGTAGTAAGCGAGGGCGTAGTCGTCGGAGAGGCCGAGCACTTCGCCGGTGGAGCGCATTTCGGGGCCGAGAACCGGGTCCACCTTCGGGAACTTGTCGAAGGGGAACACAGCTTCCTTGGCGCCGTGGTGGTTGAACTTCTTGTCCTTGAGCTTGAGGTCTTCGAGCTTGGCACCGAGCATCAGGCGGGTAGCGAGGCGGGCCATCTGCGTGTTACAAACCTTGGAGACCAGAGGCACCGTGCGGGAGGCACGCGGGTTGGCTTCGAGGACGAACACCTTGCCGTCTTCGATGGCGTACTGCATGTTCATGAGGCCGCACACATGGAGGGCTTCAGCGATCTTGCGAGTGTAATCCTTGATGGTGGCGAGGTTTTCCTTAGTGATGGTCACCGGCGGGATAATGCAGGCGGAGTCACCGGAGTGGACACCGGCAAGTTCCACGTGTTCCATCACGGACGGGATGTAAACGTGTTCGCCGTCAGAGAGGGCGTCGGCTTCGCATTCGAGAGCGTTGTGGAGGAAGCGGTCGATGAGGAGCGGACGATCCGGGGTCACGCCCACGGCCTTCGCCACGTATTCGCGGAGCATGTTTTCGTCGTAGATGACTTCCATGCCGCGGCCGCCAAGCACGAAGCTCGGGCGGATCATCACCGGGTAGCCACCGATCTGCTTGACGCAAGCGAGGGCTTCGTCGATGTTCGTGGCCATGCCGCTTTCCGGCATCGGGATGCCGAGCTGGTCCATCATCTTGCGGAACAGGTCGCGGTCTTCGGCGATATCGATGGAGTCGATGCTCGTACCGAGAATCTTCACGCCTTCGTCGGAGAGGGCGCGGGCGATGTTCAGCGGAGTCTGGCCACCGAACTGCACGATGACGCCAGCCGGCTTTTCCTTGTGGTAAATCTGGAGCACGTCTTCGAGACTCACCGGTTCGAAGTAGAGCTTGTCGGAAGTGTCGTAGTCGGTAGAAACCGTTTCCGGGTTGCAGTTCACCATGATGGTTTCGTAACCCATTTCGCGGAGAGCCATTGCAGCGTGGCAGCAGCAGTAGTCGAATTCAATGCCCTGGCCGATTCTGTTCGGGCCACCGCCCAAGATCATGATCTTCTTCGGGTTGGTGGAAGCGGTAGATTCGTCCTTGCAGTTGTAGGTGCTGTAGTAGTAGTACTGGTC